>DATDQT010000050.1:0-13084 GCA_035292085.1 bacterium | reverse complement strand
GGGCCGCCGTGAAAGACGCCGGTGTGATTTTCCCCGGTCACGGCGGCGTGCTGGACCGGTTCGACGGAGTCTTTGCCGCCGCGCCGGTGGCCTATCTGCTGCTACACTGGTGGGCATCGTGACGCGTCGCGCGGTGAGTTGAATGTGTAACACTTGGCTAGTGCCGTACCAACTTGATACGTGCACCCATCTTCAGACAATCACGTGTGGCTATCAAGTTGGTACGGCACTAGGCGCGTGTGGTACGGAGCTGGTACGATCGATGAGGTAGCGCTATGTCGAATCTGCTTGCGGCGATTATCGCGTTCGGCGTGATGATCTTTGTTCACGAACTCGGCCACTTCCTCGTGGCCAAGCGCGTGGGCGTGACCGTGCATGCGTTCGCATTGGGATTCGGGCCGCGGGTGTTCGGCTTCCGCCGCGGCGGTACCGAGTATGCGATCAACGCCCTGCCGTTCGGCGGCTACGTGCGGATGGCCGGAGAAGACCTCGACGCGGAAGCCGATGCGGGCAGTTTCCGGGTCAAGTCGGTCTGGCAGCGCATGGCCGTCATCGCCGCGGGGCCGGGTATGAACCTCGTGCTGGCCATCGTGCTGTTGATGGCGCTGGCGATGAGCGTGGGCATTCCCATCGGGGTGAGCAACCGTGTCGGGTCGCTCGTGCCGGGGTGGCCCGCCGAGGCGGCCGGCCTGCGGCCGGGGGATGCGATCGTCGCCATCAACGGCCGGCCGACCGACACCGGCGATGACGTGGTGGACACGATTCACCGGAATCCCAACGCGGCGCTGGTGCTGACTGTGGAGCGCGACGGCCGGCGGTTCGACTTGCGCGTGACCTCCCGGCTGGATGCGGATCGGAAGATCGGGCTCATCGGGTTCTCGCCCGAACTCATCCGCCAGCGGATGGGCCCCCTCGCCGCGCTGGGCTGGAGCGCCCGCAGCGCGGCCGAGACCGTCGGCGCGGTCTTCGTGGGCCTGGGCCGCATGATCCGCGAGGGCAGCCTGCTGGAGAATCTGTCCGGCCCGGTCGGCGCCGTGCGCTTTCTGGGCGAGCAGGGCCAGGCGGGTGGCGAGGTGTTCCTCTACACCGCGGCGGCGATCAGTATCATGATCGGGATCTTCAACCTGCTGCCGTTTCCCGCGCTCGACGGCGGCCGGCTGATGTTCCTCATCGTCGAAGCGTTCCGGCGGCGGCCGGTTGATCCCAAACGCGAAGGCTACATCCACCTGGTTGGGTTTGCCCTGCTGTTGCTGCTGTTGGTAACATTGACCGTACGCGACGTGGGGAAGTTCTGATCTCATATGGTGACACGAACGGACACGCGAAGAGTCAAGGTCGGCCGCGTCGAGATCGGCGGCGGGGCGCCGGTGTCCGTGCAGTCGATGACGATCACCGACACCCGCGACGTCGAAGGCACGCTGGTGCAGATCTACCAGCTGGCCGCGGAAGGCTGTGAGATCGTCCGGCTGGCCGTGCCCGACCAAGAGGCCGCCCTCGCACTCGGCGCGATCAAACCCCGCAGTCCGCTTCCCATCGTGGCCGACATCCACTTCGACCACCGGCTGGCGCTGCTGGCGCTGGAGGCGGGCATCGACAAACTGCGCATCAACCCCGGCAACATCGGCGGGCGGCAGCGCACGCGGATCGTCGCCGCCGCGGCGAAGGAACGCGGCATTCCGATCCGGATCGGCGCCAACATCGGCTCGCTCAGCAAGGCGATGCTCCGGCGCTTCTCCACCCCCAGCGCCGAGGCGCTGGTCGAAAGCGCTCTGGAAGACGTCGACGTGCTGGAGGACCTCGACTTCCACGACATCGTCATCTCGGTGAAGGCATCCGACGTCCCGATGGCCGTCGACGCCTACACGATGATCAGCGAGCGGGTGCGCTACCCCCTGCACGTCGGCATCACCGAGTCGGGGACGGCCTGGGCCGGCGGCCTGAAATCCGCCGCGGGCATCGGGGCGATTCTCTCGCGCGGCATCGGGGACACGATCCGGGTCTCGCTGGCGGCCGATCCGGTCGAGGAAGTGAAAGTCGGGTACGAGATTCTCAAGTCACTGGGCCTGCGGACGCGCGGCGTGCAGCTGGTCGCGTGTCCGTCGTGCGGGCGCGCGGAAGTCGACATCATCCTCATCGCGCAGGAAGTGGAGCGGCGGCTGGGGCGGCTCAACGCGCCGGTGAAAGTGGCCGTGATGGGCTGCGCCGTCAACGGCCCCGGCGAGGCCCGCATGGCCGACCTCGGCATCGCCTGCGGCCGGGGCATGGGGCTGCTGTTCAAGCAGGGCCGGATTATCGCCAGCCTGCCTGAAGACCAGCTCATCGACGCCCTGATGGAGCAGGTGCAGCAGGTCGCCCGCGAGAAGGCGGCACCGGCGTGATTGACCTCGCCGAAGCCGCCCTGCGGCTCGTGCTCGCCGTCACCCTCGGCGGCGTCGTCGGCTGGCAGCGCGAAGCCGCCGACAAGCCGGCAGGCTTTCGCACACATATCCTCGTGTGCGTCGGCGCCGCGCTGTTCACCCTGATTTCCCGCGAAGGCTTTTTCGGATCCGGCGCCGACCCGGCCCGCATCGCGAGCAACATCGTCGTGGGCATCGGGTTCCTCGGGGCGGGGACGATCTGGCGCGCCGGTGGCAGCGTGCAGGGGCTGACGACCGCCGCCAGCCTGTGGACCGTGGCGGCGATCGGCACCGCGGTGGGCATCGGGTACTACGTCGGCGCGCTGGTGACCACGCTCATCGTGATCAGCGTCCTCCAGCTCTTCAAGGTCATCGAGACCCGCATCCCGCGTCGCGGGTACGGGCAGCTCGGCCTCGTCGTGACCGACCGGCCCGGACAGCTGGGCGCTATCGGGACGACGCTGGGCGGCATGGGCGTGAACATCGAGCACGTGGAAGTGTCGCAGCGGATGGATGAGCGGGTGAGCCTCACCCTCACGGTCCGCATTCCACCGCGGCTGGACCGCAGCGACATCCTGATGACTCTCAGCGGCACGGCCGGGGTGGAGAACGTGCGCTGGGAGGACATCATCGGAAACGGATGATCCCGCTCCGCGACGACATCCCGTCCGCGGCCCGTCCGATCACCACCTACCTCATCATCGCCATCTGCACCGCCGTCTTCCTCTACATGCTGTCGCTGAGGTCTGCGCCGCGCGTGGAGGCGTTCGTCTTCACATACGGGGCCATTCCGGCCGACATCACCGGCCGGGCCGGCGACAACCCCGTGCGGGCCTACCCGACGATCATCAGCTCGATGTTCATGCACGGCGGCTGGTTCCACCTCATCGGGAACATGCTGTACCTGTGGATCTTCGGCGACAATGTCGAGGACCTGATGGGGCGCGTCGGCTTCGGCATCTTCTACCTGGGGGCGGGGGTGGCGGCGACGCTGACCCACGTGTTCCTCAACGCCGGAGCAGACGTGCCGCTGGTGGGCGCGAGCGGGGCGATCGCCGGGGTGCTCGGCGCCTACCTCATCCTCTTCCCGCGCGCGCGGATTCTCTCGCTGGTGCCGTTTGGCATCTTCACCCGGCTCATGGAAGTGCCGGCACTGTTTTTCTTGCCGATCTGGTTCCTGCTGCAGTTCCTCCAGGGGGTTGCCGACATCGGCGGCACCGGGGCGGGGGTCGCCTGGTGGGCGCACATCGGCGGCTTCGTGGCCGGAATCCTCCTGGTGCCGATTTTCGCGCGCAGGCGGTAGAACGAAGGACGGGACGCGGGGCGCGAGAACTGTAGACACCGCGTGTTCTTTGACGGAGGTAGCGGGCGTGCGGCAGATCGAAGTCGAGGTCCTGCAGGCGGCACCGGTGTCCGAGCGCGAGGTCGAGATCGTCGAACGGAAAGGCGTCGGCCACCCGGATTCGATCTGTGACGCGATCATGGATCGGGTGAGCGTCGCGCTGAGCCGGGAGTACCTGCGCCGGTTCGGGATGGTGCTCCACCACAACATCGACAAGGCGTTCCTCGTGGCGGGGAACGCCGAAATCCGGCTCGGCGGCGGGCGCGTGACCGACCCGATGCGCCTGATCTTCGGCGACCGGGCCACGTTCGAACTGAACGGCGAGCGCGTGCCGATTGCCGACATCGCGGTGGACACCGCCAAGGAGTGGATCCGCGCAAATCTTCGGTTCGTGGACCCCGACGAACACGTGCTGTACGACGTCCAGATCAAACCGGGGTCACCGGAGCTGGTGGACATCTTCTCCCGGGACGTGCCGGGGGCGAACGATACCTCCGCCGCCGTCGGATACGCGCCGCTCACGGAGACCGAGCGCCTCGTGCTCCAGGCCGAGCGGTACATGAACTCACCGGCGTTCAAGGCGCTGTTTCCGGAGGCCGGCGAAGACATCAAGGTCATGGGATTCCGGCGGGGCAGGGAACTGTCGCTCACGGCGGCGGTGGCCTTCGTCGACCGGTACATCGAGTCGGAGGAGGCGTACTTCCGGCGTAAGGACCTCATGCATGCCGCGGTCGAGGAGTTCATCCGCGCGGAAGCGCGCGATCTCGACGCGGTCACCCTGAGTCTCAACACCGCGGACGACCCCCGCCGCGGCCTCGGCGGGATGTACCTGTCGGTGACCGGCACGTCGGCCGAGAGCGGAGACAGCGGCCAGATCGGGCGGGGGAACAAAGTCAACGGAGTCATTGCGCTGAACCGCCCGATGGGGACCGAGGCGGCGGCCGGGAAGAATCCCGTCAGCCACGTCGGGAAGATCTACACGATCATGACCCATCAGGTGGCCTCGCGGATCTATGAGGAGGTCCGCGGCGTCCGCGAGGTCTACGTCTGGATGCTCAGCCAGATCGGCGCCCCGATCGACCAGCCGAAGATCGCCGCCGCGCAGCTCATCCTCGAGAAGCGGGCGCGGCAGGCGGCGGCGACGCGCCGGGCGCGGGAGATCCTCGAGCGCGAATTGGGCAACATCCAGACCCTCGTGCGCGGGCTCGCGGACGGCCGTTACTCGGTCGTTTAACGACACGCCCGCCATGCGGTCGCGATTGACGGTCTTCCTGCTCATCGCCGCGGTCGGCATGGCGGGCTGCACGGTCCGCCGCAGTGCGGCGCCGGAGAGCACGCGGCAGCTGGCCGTGACGACCGTGCGCCGGGTGATCGAGCAGCCGGCGCTCAGTCCCGCGGCGTGGTCTCCAGACGGCCGGCGGCTGGCGTACAGCACCGGCGCCGCGGTTTGGGTCACCGGGTCCGACGGGCGGCCGAAGAAGATCGCACCGGCCGGCGTGGCCACCGCGATGGCCTGGTCGGGGCCCCTCAACCTGCTCGCGGTCATCGACCAGGGTGCCATCTGGACGATGGCGCCGGACGGCACTGCCCGCCGCAGGCTTGCCCTCGAAGGATTTGCCGTTGAGATCGCATGGTCACCCGGCGGCGACCGGCTCGCCGCAGTGATCCGCGAAGCCACGGACGGCGGGCGTTATGCGTTGTGGCTGCTCAATCGGGATGGGGGCTTCCGCCGTCGCGTGGCAGACGCGCCGGCGGGCAGCGCGATGCGCGATCTGCAGTGGTTCCCCGACGGACTGTATCTGCTGTTCGGACTGTCATCGTTCACCGATCCGCTGATTACCGAGGCATGGCGCGTGCGGGTCGCGTATCCCGACCGGCAGAAGATCCCGCTGGAGGCTCCGGCGCGCTTCCTCCGCCTCGCTCCCACCGGACGGTCCATTGCCTATGTCGCGGGAATCAACGAGCGCGACGACCGCGGCCGCCTCGTCGTCAGCCGGCTCGACGGCTCCGGTCCGGCGACGCTGGCGCCGGCGGATCTCTACGGCGGACTGGCGTGGTCACCGCAGGGCGACAAAATCGCCTATGCGCTGATGGAGCCCGAGGCGCGCGCGCAGATCTGGATTGCCGACGCCGACACCTCCGGACGTCTGCGGGTCCTCGACTACACGCTGGAATTCACCGATCCCCGGATTGCGGTATCGTTCACGTGGAGCGCCGATGGGCGGCGCCTCGCGTTCGGTACCAACACCGGCAGCTTCACGGGACCCATCTGGGTCGCGACCCTGTCCAGGCGCTGACTGCGGGATCAGGCGACTGATATAATGTGAGTCATGCCGGTGTACGAATACCGCTGCACGCGGTGCGATCATCTGTTCGAAGAGTTCCATCGAGTCGGCGAGTCTCCGGGGCCCTGTCCGGTCTGCGGGGGACCCGGCCGCCGCGTGTTCACGTCAGTCGGATTGATCTTCAAAGGATCGGGCTTCCACACCACGGATTACCGGAAGGGGAGAGCGCCGTCGTCCGGTGATGGCGCGTCCAAGGAGCCATCCGCTGACAGCGCAGCAAAGACCGATGGCGCCGCGCCGGCACCCGCGGCCAAACCGAGCAGTACCACGCCCGCGCCCACATCCGACTAACCGCCTGTGCGTCTGGGAGCACAGCCTCTGGGCTGTGCTCGTGTTGTTTGTCCTGGCGGCCCCGGCTGCCCTTGCATCTGCGCCGGCGGCGCAGGTGACCGCGGACGTAGGATTCTCCGGATGGATCGTGCCCGATGTCTGGATCCCCATTCGTGTCGAGGTCACGGGGGAGCAGGCAGTCGAAGGCACCGTGGAGATTCAGGTCGGCCTTGCCGTGCACCGGCACCCGCTGCGGGTGGCGGCAGGGGGCAGGCAGCGGGTGGGGCTCAGTGCTGTGATTGCGGATCCACGCCGGCCGCTGGTCGTGTCCGTGCGGGATTCCACAGGCAGCATCGTCACGCAGCAGCGTGTGCCCCTCGCGCGCGACCGCATCGTGTCCGGCGTCGTGCTGGCCCTGACCGCTGAGGCCGCGGGCCTCGAATTCCTGAGCGGCAGTCCGCGGCGCCAGGCGGGGGCGTACCTGCGGGAACGAGACCTGCCCGATCACTGGGCGGCGTACGAGGGCGTCGATCTGGTCGTCCTGCGCGACGTCGATGAACGCGCGACGTCGGACCGCCAGCGCCGGGCGCTGCGGGAGTGGGTGGCGCAGGGCGGCCGGCTGCTGGTGACCGGCGAGCGTCTGCTGCGGCAGCGCCTGCCCTGGCTCGCCGACCTGCTGCCCGCCGAGGTGACCCCGCTGCCGGCGACCGCGCCGGCGCCGTTTCCGGGTCTGGGGCCGCAGTCCATCGCGGTGCTGCGACCCAAGCCGGGCGCGACGCGCGTTCCGAGCGCCGGCGTTCCCCTCGTCGTGAGCCGGGCGTACGGCCGTGGCGTGGTCACGGCCTGGGCCTTTGACGCGTTTGCTCCGTCGGTTCGGGCGTGGTCCGGGCGCGTGGCGCTGTGGCAACAGGTCTTGCCATCGGCGCGCCTCCAGCCTGTCGCGAGGCCGAGTCTGACAGAAGTGGTCCCGACGACGCGGACCCTGTCCGGAATCGCACAGACGCAGATCGTGGTATTGGCCATCCTGTATGTACTCGCCGTGCGCGTCGTGCTGCGCCGCTTCGCGGCCCGCCCGGGCCGATGGCCGTCGCTCGCGGCGGTCGTGCTGGTATTCACGCTGGCCCTGTATGCGACCGCGGCGGGGGCGCGGCGCGCGGCGTCCGCGCTGGTCCAGATGTCGGTTCTGGAATCCACCGGGGCGGCCGACCTGGCCCGCGTGACCACCTACGTCGCGCTGCTGCAGCCCTACGGAGGGTCCTACATGCTGACGCCCCCGGAGGACTCGTTGCTGCGGCCGCTGACGCCGCTTCACTACACGGCGTCAGCGGATGGTTCGATCAGCGGCATGACCGAGCCCGGGGTGTTCTTCTTCGAAACCGTGCGCATGATCTCGCTGCCCGTCACCGGGACCGCCGCGTCGACGACGACTGGGATCGAATTCGCGTACGAGAATCGTACGGGGGGAGTGGTCTCGGCGCCCGCTGTCTACCTCAACGGCCAGAGCCAATCCCTACCCGACATCTCCGCGCGGTTGACGGCGACCCTAGCGCCGGGCGCCTGGATGCCCGCAGACCGCAACGCCGCCACCGGCGACTTCGCGCGCGACGCGCGGGCGTGGATCACAGCCCGGCTGGATGGTTACAACACCCCTGCTATAATCGGGTACAAGACGTTGTGGTTACTCGGCGAAGTGCGCGATGCGCGCGTGGCCGTGCACCTGCAGGGAGCGGGCGACCAGCGCCGTCTCGACCTGCTGCTGAGCCCCATCACCGTGACCGGAGGTCGCTGACGGCTGCGGCATGCGAGTCAACCCGATACTCCGCGGAGATCTCCGCGCTCGAGCGAGCGGTCCCAAGGCCATTGCCGGATACACGCTGTTTCTGAGCGTGCTGGCCGTCCTGACCATCCTCTCCCTGCCGCCGGAGTTGGGCCGCCGGCAGGAGGTGCGCCAGCAGGACCTGCTGCAGGTGTTCCTGATCATCCAGTCCCTCGCCATCGTGTACCTGACCTCGGCAACCGCCTCCGGCGAGATCGCCGTTGAAGGGGAGAAAGCGCCGTGGGATCTTGCGGCCAGTCCGTTCCCCGGCGGGGTCATCGCGCGCGGGAAGGTCATCACCTCGGCCGTCTTCTCCGTCCTCCTCGTCGCGCTCGCGCTGCCGCTGACCGTTGTCGTGGCCGGAATCCGCGGCCATCCGCTGGTACCGATTGCCGCGGCCGGCGCCGTCACGATCGCGGCGGCGACCGCCGTCGGCACCCTCGGGGCGCTCTACTCCACACTCTTTGAATCGGACTTTTCGCGCTCCGCGGTGCTCTGGCTGACGCTGGTCCTCATGGTCATCGGGGTGACGGTCGGCAGTGGACCGTGGCAGTTCATCAGCCCACTGCACGCCATCCCCGCCGCGATGACCGGTGACGGCGTGGGGGTCGGTGTGGCATTGGTCGCCTATACGCTCCTGATCATCGCAGGCACGGCAGCGCTGGCGGCGCGCGTCGGCGCCATCCGACGGGAGGCACAGGCGGCATGACTGCCGACAGCGTGACGCTGCTGGGCCTGGTCCGGCCCCTAGCCGTCCGGATCACGGCCGGGCGTGCGCTGCGGGTCGGAGCGCGGACGGCGAAGGCCGCGCTGGGGGCGCTGCTGGCCGTCGAGGTGGGCAATCTGGTGCTCCCACTGGCCACCGTGCCGGTGTCGACCGCGCTCACGCTGGCCGCGGCCGCCGGTGCGATCCTGACGGTCATCGCGGCGTTCCTGCAGCGTGTTGACGTCCTGACCGCCAGCCGGTTGCTCGATGTGCAGATGGGACTGGAAGAACGGACCAGTACCGGGGTGGAAATCGCGTTGGGTCGTTCCCCCGTCACGGCGATGGGACGGCGGGTGATCGCGGACGCCTCGGCGCGCGTCGCCGCGGTCCGTGGGAAAGACGCGTTTCCCCTGCGCCTGCCCCGAGACGCGGTGTTCGCCGTCGGACTGGCGGTGGTGCTGGCAGTCTGGACGGCGTGGCTGCACGGGCTCACGGTGCCGGGGACTCCGGCCCGGCGCACGACCGAAGTCATCCGCCAGGAAGGCAGGCGGCTCGAGCAGTTTGCGCAGGCGCTCCAGTCGCGGGCGCGGACGAACCGCGCCGTGCAGACGCGCCGGTTCGCCGGGCAGATGCGGGAGTTGGGCGTCGGCCTGCAGGACCGGCGGCTCGACCGGGCGTCGGCGCTGGGACGGGTGAATGAACTGGGACGGCAGGCTGAGGCGATTCGGCGGGAAATCGACGAGCGCGTGAGAGCCTCGCGTCCGGCCGGACCGCAGAACGCGGGTCTTCCCGAGAACCTCTTCCGCCGCGACACCGTGCAGCGCCAGATCCGCCAACTGCGAGAGCTGGCCTCGCGCCTCGATGACGCATCGTCATCGCGTCAGGACCTGCTCAACCGGTTGGGACAGATCGCCCAGGAGGGTGGAGGGTCCCAGCCGGCGGACGTCCAGCGGCAACTGCAGCAGGCCCGGGAGCGGCTGGAACGGGGCGACGTACCCGGTGCCGGACAGTCGCTGACGCAGGCGCTCCGCGAACTGGAAGGCCTGGAAGGGCTGCTCGCCGATGAGGAAGGTCTCCGCAATGCGCAGCAGCAGCTGGACCAGTCACGGACGCGCATTGCCGGCGGCACACCATCGGACCAGGCGTCTCCCGAGACGCCGCCGGCCGGCGAGGCCTCCCGACCGGCTCCCGGCCCGACCCGGGCGCAGGGCGAGGGTACCTCCCCGGACAGCACGCCGACCCCGCAAGGACCGAACGAAGGCGTGACCCCGGGCACCGGTCAGGGAACAGAAAAGCTCGGCGCGCCCACGCCTAGGTTGGAGGTCCAGCGAACGCCCGAACGTGTGAAAGGGGCACAGGGAGAAGGCGACGTGAGCGCGTCTGACGTGGTCGGTGCCGGCCGGCCGGGAACCCCGCGCGTCGGGAGTTCTGGGTCGGAGCCCGGACTGCTCCGGCAGGTCGAGACGTACATGGAGCGGGCACGCATCCCGGCGCGCTACCGGGCGCTGATCCGGGCCTACTTCCAGCGCCTGGCGCAGCTGCGCTGACGCCGGTCAGACGGTGAGAGTGAGGAGGACGTCATGACACCAGAGACATTTGCCGGCGTCTACGATCGTATCCGGCGCGAGGTCAGCACGGTCATCGTGGGCCATGACGCGCTCATCGAGCACGTCATCATCGCACTGCTGGCCGACGGCCACGTGCTGCTGGAGGGCGTGCCCGGCCTCGGGAAGACCCTGCTGGTGAAGACGCTGGCCCAGAGCCTGGACCTGCAGTACGCGCGCATCCAGTTCACCCCGGACCTGATGCCGGCCGATATCATCGGCACGAACATGGTGATGCAGGACGCGTCGGGACGGCGGTTCTTCGAGTTCCAGCGGGGGCCGGTGTTCACCCAGGTCCTACTGGCCGATGAGATCAACCGGGCCACGCCCAAAACCCAGTCCGCGCTGCTGGAGGCGATGCAGGAACACATGGTCACGGCGGCGGGCGTCAGCTACACGCTGGTGGAGCCGTTTTTCGTGCTCGCCACGCAGAACCCCATCGAGATGGAAGGGACGTATCCTCTGCCCGAGGCCCAACTCGACCGGTTCCTGTTCAAGCTGACCGTGGACGTGCCCGACCTGATGCAGCTGGTGGAGATCATCGACCGCACCACCGCCGCCGACCTGCCCCGCGTCTCGGTGGTCGCTTCGCAGCAGGACGTCGCCGACATGCGGCGGCTCGCGCGGGAGGTCGAAGTCGCGTCGCACGTGAAGGCCTACGCCGCCCGCCTGGTGCGCTCGACGCATCCGGACGCCGACGGCGCCCCGCCCCTCGTGCGGCGCGTCGTCCGCTACGGCAGCAGTCCCCGCGGAGCGCAGGGGCTGATCCTGGGGGCCAAGGTCCGCGCGCTCGTCGCCGGCCGGGCCAACGTCAGCTTCGGCGACATCAAATCGCTGGCGCTGCCGGTCCTCCGCCACCGCCTCATCCTGAACTTCGAAGGCGAGGCGGAAGGGATCCAGCCCGACGCGATTGTCGGGGCGGTCCTGGAGGAAACCCCCGAGCTGGAGGCCGCGCGCACGACGTAACGCCCATGCCTGCCACCGCCGCGACCCTGCTGCCGGCCGACTTCCTCCGCAAACTCGACCAGCTCACCGTGCGCAGCCGCCGGATCTATCGCGGGTCGATGCGCGGCGAACGCCGCAGCCGCACGCAGGGCCGCGGCATGGAGTTCTCCGACTACCGCAGCTATCAAGCCGGCGACGACTACCGGTACATCGACTGGAACATCTACTCCCGCCTGGACCGGCTGTTTATCAAACTGTTCAGTGAAGAAGAAGACATCAATGTCCATCTGGTGCTCGACGCCAGCGCGTCGATGGCGTGGGGCAGTCCCGCCAAGCTCGAGTACGCCGCGCGGATCGCCGCCGCCATCGGGTACGTGGGGTTGACGAACTTTGACCGCGTCGGTGCCGCGACGTTTTCCGACCGGCTGCACCAGACGCTGCTGCCGCAACGCAGCCGCGGGCACATCCTCCGGCTATTCGAATTCCTGGCGTCGGCAGGCGGCGGCGGGCGCAGCGACCTCGCGGCGGCGATGCGGGACTACGTCCACCTCACGCCCCGCCGCGGTCTGCTCGTCGTGGTCAGCGATCTGCTCCTCCCCAACGGGTTCGAGGAAGGGCTGAAACTCGCGCGCTACCACCACTTCGAGCCGTTCCTCATCCAGGTGCTCAGCGACGACGAGCTCTTCCCGGCGCTGGACGGAGACCTCCGCCTGCTCGACCGTGAGTCGCATGCGCCGGTCGACGTCACCGCCGACGGCCCGGCGCTGGAGGCGTATGCCCGTGCGCGCGATGGCTATTTTGCGGAGATCGAGCAGTTCTGCCTCCGTCACCAGATCGACTACTTGCGGACGTCGACGGCGACCCCGTTCGAGGACCTGATTCTCCGCTACCTCCGGATCGGAGGACTGTTCGCGTGAGCTTCGGCCTCCCGTCCGCCCTCTGGCTGCTCGCGGTGCTGCCGCTGATCGTCGTGCTGTACATGCTGCGGGCACGCCGGCACGACGTCGAGGTGAGTTCGACGCTGTTGTGGCAGCGCGCGGGCACGGAACTGGTCGCCCAGCGTCCCGTCCGGCGGCTCGAGCGCAGCGTCCTCCTGCTCTTGCAGCTGCTCGCCGCGGCGCTGGCGGCGCTGGCGCTGGCGCGCCCGCAGGTGCCGCTCGCGGGGGCGGGGCGGGGGACCGTGATCGTCCTCGACGCGTCTGCCAGCATGCAGGCGACCGATGTCGCGCCGTCACGCTTTTCGGCGGCGGTGGCGCAGGCCTCGGCCGCGGCACGCTCCGCGTCGGGCCCCGTCATGCTGATCGAAGCGCGCGCCCGCGCGGCCGTCGTCGTGCCGTTCGGGGGGCCTGACGCAGTGGTGGCCGCGCTGGCATCGGCCGCGCCGACCGATGGGCCGGCGCAGATGGACCAGGCCATTGCCCTGGCACTGGGACAGCGAGTGGACGGGGTGCCGCCGGAGATCCTGGTGTTCACGGATCGGGCCGTCGACGCGCTGCCGGGTGTCACGTACCGGATCATCGGTCGGTCGGGTGCCAACGTCGCCATCACCGGGCTGCACACCGAGGCGGGGAGCGGCGGCACCCGCGTCGTCGTGCGCGTGCGGCGGTTCGGGGCCGGCCCCCGCACCGTTCCCCTGGAATTGACGCTGAATGACCGGCGC
>DATDQT010000049.1:0-2852 GCA_035292085.1 bacterium | reverse complement strand
TAGCGACTGGACCTAATTCGGCCCGCAGCCGGCGAATGTGCTGCACCTTTTCATCAGGCTTCAGTCCGGCGTAATAGGTCTCATACCGGCGTCGCGGGCAGCGGTCGCCATCTCGAAGGTAGAGCACCGGCGTGGAATGAGTCCGCTGCGTTTTCCAGCCGATCGTCGTGAGCCACACTTCCGGGACCGCCCTGGGGGCGAGGCTCCGGTGGCCTTGCGTCAGGCGAAGGACAAGGATGTCCAGCGGCGTCCACACGTAGCGAAACACGTACACGCCCGGCACCGACTTAGTGAGCCACAGGCCGAACCGATGGTAGCGCGTCAGATGAGGATGCACGATCTCACCCCAACCCAGTACGGTCAAACCTGACTATCGCTGTATCCTCCTGAGCGCCGGAAAATTCTATGTTGAAGCCTACATCATGGCTCGATTCGGTCGCTTCGTCTCAGGCTGGGGACCGACTTCGAGAAGCGGGAATGCGGTCGGGCGCATGATAGAGGCTGTCCCCGCAGGAAGGAGCTGGAAACACGCAGTACCCCCGTAGTGCGGCCCTCAAGCCGGTCGTATCCTGGGTCCGCCAGGGGGGTATCGGCATGGATAGGGTTCGGCAGAACGGTGGCACTTTCGGCATTATCTCCGCGGTGGTCCTCGCCATTCTCTTCATCATGGTCTTCACGAGTGGGCTTACTCCAGAGGTGGCGGCCGACCCCGCCAGAGCGTTAGCGCTCATCAAGGAATCCGGCAGCCGCTGGACGCTCACCGGCGTGCTAGGTGTCCTAGGCAGTCTGCTCGCCATCATCTTTGTCGTGGGACTCTACCGCGCGCTCCGCGAAAAGGCTCCCACGCGCGCCTACACGGTGCTGCTGTTTGGCGTTCTCGGCTCCGGAGGCTATGCGCTCTCGTCCCTTGTCCAGTGGTTAGGCGGAGCGCAGGTGGCGGGGACGGCCGACCCGGTAGCGGCCGCGCACGCGTGGGTAGCGGTCAATGCGATTTCAGCGAGCGTGACCGGCTTCGGAAACGCGGGCGTCGGCGCCGCTTCGCTCATCGCGGGCTGGGCGATTACGGCGACCCGTGCCCTCTCCGCAGGTGTCGGCTGGCTGGCGGTTCTGGCCGGCATTGTATCGCTGCTGGGCCTGTTCACGGCTAACGCCGCGGTCTTCGTGGGAAGCTTCGTGCTCACTATCATCTTCTTGGCCTGGGCCGGCTTCGAGCTGCGTCGGTAGGGCGACGCACGCCAACTGAACCCGGCCCATCCTTGGTGGCGGGCCGGGTTCATTATATGGTGAATCCACGCGACGTCAGGCGCGCAGCCAAAGTGCTGGGTGCGACCTAATACTCAAGGCTCAGCCTATCGTTGGTTCGCCGACTCGGACATTGAAGGCTGAACTCTGGGACCGGGGAGGCGGCCTCCCCGGTCCGTACAGCGGCAGTGCGACGTCCTGCTGCTCAGACCGGTTGACCTGTTCGTGCCGCTGAGGGTCAAAATCATAACGACTGCCCGCAGTTGCTGCAGAACCGGTCGCTGGGACTCGCCCGCGTGCCGCAGTTCGCGCAGAACCGCTGCCGCCCGGCCTCGTCCATCGTCTGATTGTGCCGGCCTGGGCGTTTGGGCGGCGCAGCTCGGGCCGGGCGTCGGCTGGCTCCCGACCGCCGCAAGTACCCGACCAACAGTGCCCCGACAATGCCCGCGACCAGGCCGACGACGGCAGTGAGCAGCAGCGGGAGCGTCCGCCCTCCGCCGGTTGGCGCCGGCGGCTGCGCTACCGCCGGCGCGGAGGTCAGCGATGGTACCGTGTCCTCCTTACGGTAGGTTCCGCGCACGCGCCAGGGCTTGCCGGCAGGCCACGCCTGGTCGGCATACAGATGGTAGGTGAACGCGCCGCTGGCCGCGGCGCTGCCGGCCGTCGGAGCGAGCGCGAACCCCGACGCCCGCAGCGGCTGCTCAACGGATACCTGAAGGTTGGCGACCGGCAGTGGAAAGACGATGTTCACTTCAAACGTGCGCTGCGGCGGCGGCGTGATGACATCCACGTAGTATTCAAATTGAAAATCGGGGACGGGGATGGCAAACGCGATCTGTGCCTGATCCCCCGACCGCACCGTCTGGTATTGAGCGGTGAAGAGTTGCCCGTCCCGGCTGTATGCGGCGGCATGCACGACCGCCGCGGCGGGGACGGAAAACGCCAGGGTGTAGGGCAGCGGGGTGTCCGGACTCAGCGTGCCCCGGTAGATAACCAGCACCCGTGGATCGTCGTGCTCCGGCCAGATGTCCACTCGGAGCATCGCAATGGCAACGGTCCCGGGCGCGGCGCTTCCCGCGGCAGACGGCAGGTGCTGCAGCAGGATGGTCAGCACGGCAACGAGCAGTCCCGCGGCGGCGCGGTGGGTCATGGAAACTCTTTCGACATAAAGGAGGAGATTGCTTCGGCCCCTGCGGGGCCTCGCAATGACAAGCAGCGGAGCCGCCTAGCGGCCCATCAGCCAGATGAAGTCGGCGCGCACCCCGTACCGAGCATCGGGGGTCAGCAGTCCCTGCGCCTCGGTGTCGCTCAAATCTCCGACGCCGATCTGGGAGATCGTGTACACGCCGGTCGCGCCGCGCGCGCGCAGCCGGTCGGGAAGTCCGCCCCCATAGGCCGCGTGGAAATCGCCGACGATGATGACCAGTACCTGGTCCGGGTGGACCGCGACGTACGACACCGCGCGCCACGCCATCGTGTCATCCCAGACACTTTGGGCGGCGAAGAAATTCCGCACGGCCTCCTCCGAGAGTCTGCCGTGCTGCTGAACTGCCTGCGCAAACCGCTCGAAATACAACGCGCTCCCCAGCGCAAATCCGGGTGGCAGCAGG
>DATDQT010000048.1:0-8355 GCA_035292085.1 bacterium | reverse complement strand
CCCATCTACTTCTGTTGCTAGAATGTAAGCCGTGTCCGACGAGACCTCCGCCACCGTCGTCGCCGAGATTCCCCCGCGCGTCTCCGCGCTGGCACCGCTGCGGTACCGGAATTTCCGGCTGCTATGGACGGGGCTGGTGGTCTCGAACACCGGGTCGTGGATGCAGTTTGTCGCCCTGGGATACCTGGTGGACCGGCTGACAGGTTCCCCCCTATACCTAGGACTGCTGGCGGGCGCCCAGGCCGTGCCCCGGCTGCTCTTCGCCCTCGTCGGCGGTACCACCGCGGATCGCGTCGACCGGCGGGGACTGCTCCTGGCCACGAACCTCCTGCTGATGATCTCGGCGACCGTGCTTGCGGTGCTGACCGCGACGCAGCGCATCCAGATCTGGCAGATCTTCGTGATCGCCGGACTGAATTCGCTCGTGCAGGCGTTCGACATGCCCGCCCGGCACTCGATGGTGCCGTCGCTGGTCGCCGAACATGAAGTCCTGACCGCCATCAGCCTGAATTCCGTCGCGTTCAACGGAGCCGGCATCATCGGGCCGTCGCTGGGCGGCGTCCTCATCGCCGCGGTCGGCGAATCCGGCGCATTCTTCGTCAACGCGGTGTCGTACTTCGCGGTGCTGACCGCGCTGCTCCTGATGTCGGTGCCCCGGCAGGAACGGGTCGGCCGCGTCCGCGTGTCAGAGGATTTTCGCGAGGGTCTGGCGCTGCTGCGGTACCATCCGCAGATTATCTGGCTGCTGGGCACGGTCGCGGTCCTCAGTTTCTTCGGCCGCCCGTATGTCCGGCTGATGCCGTCGTTCGCGCGCGAGGTGGTCCATGTCGGGGCCGAGGGTCTCGGTCTGCTCCAGTCGGCGCCGGGGATCGGCACCGTTGCGGCGCTGCTGGTCGTCGGGTGGTTGTCCTCCCGGCGGGGCAAGGGCGGCCTGCTGGGGATCGCCACGCTGACATTCGGCGCCGCCGTCGTGGCGTTCGGGATGATGCGGTGGTTCTGGCCCGCGCTGGTCACGCTGGTGGCGGTCGGGACGACGCAGGCGCTGGCGATGGCGTCCGCCAACACCCTGCTGCAGCTGACGGTCCCCACCCACGCGCGCGGCCGGGCGATGGGCCTGTACAGCATGGTCGCGTTCGGCGGATTCGCGCTGGGGAGCCTTCCGATCGGTGCGCTGGCCGACTATGTCGGCGTCGGCCCGGCTCTGTCCGCCGGCGGCCTCATCGTCGTGGTGATCTCGCTGGCCCTGCTGCGGCGGCTGAGACGCCTGGACTAACGGGAACCGGAAACCGGTAACCGGAAACCGTCATTGGATGGCGGCTACCGGCTACCGGCTTCCTGTTACCGTTAGGTTGGGTACCTTCCGAACGCGAGGGTGGCATTGATTCCCCCAAACCCGAACGAGTTGCTCACGACGTAGTCCACGCGCTGCCCGCGCCCGACATGGGGGATGTAGTCGAGGTCGCATTCCGGGTCGGGATCGTCCAGATTGATGGTCGGCGGCAGGTAGTCGTGGCGGAGCGCCAGCAGGCAGATCGCCGCTTCGATCGCCCCGGTCGCGCCCAGGGCATGGCCGTGCATCGCCTTGGTGCCGCTGACCGGCACGCGGTAGGCGTGTTCGTCCAGCACCGCCTTGATGGCCCTGGTCTCCGTGCCGTCGTTGAGCGGGGTCGAGCTGCCGTGGGCGTTGACGTAGCCCACCTGTTCCGCTTCCAATCCCGCTTCCCGCATCGCCAGCCGCATCGCACGCGCCGCCTGCATGCCCGACGGCAGCGGCGCGGTCATGTGGTAGGCATCGTTGCTGGCGCCGTAGCCGAGGATCTCCCCGTAGATGGGCGCATCTCGCCGCAGGGCACGGCCGAGCTCCTCCAAGACCAGGACCGCGCCGCCTTCGGCCATGACGAACCCGTCCCGGCCGCGGTCGAACGGACGGCAGGCCTGCTGGGGCGCGTCGTTGCGGGTGGACATGGCGCGGATCAGGTCAAATGCCCCGAAGATCAGCGGCGCCAGCGGGCACTCGATGCCGCCGGCCAGCATGACGTCGGCATGCCCCTCGCGGATCTCCCGGAACGCCGCCCCGATCGCAATCGCGCCGGAGCTGCAGGAATCAGAGTTGGCGCTGCTGGGCCCGGTCAGCCCGAGCTCGATCGCGATGTTGCATGAAGCGGCGCCGCTGAACACCGCGAGCGCCAGCGCGGGTTTGACGCGCCGGATGCCTTCCTTCAGGAAGATCGCGTGCTGCTCCTCGGCAAAGGCCCCGCCGCCCAGCGCCGCCCCGATGAAACAGCCGATCTGGTCCCGGTCCTCGTCTTCCAGCCGCAGCCGCGCGTCCTCGGCGGCCTGCCGCCCGGCCGCCACCGAGAACTGGGCGAACCGGTCCAGCCGGCGGACGCGTTTGGCATCCATGAAATCGGCCGGTTCGAAGTCGCGCACCTCCGCGGCGATCTGCGACGCGAATCCGGACGCGTCGAACCTGGCGATGTGGGAGACGGCGGATTCGCCGCGACGCATCCCTTCGTACAGACCCGCGGCCCCCGATCCGATCGGGGTGATCGCCCCGATGCCCGTCACGACTACCCGGCGTATTGCTGTCACGGTGTCACCTCGTCTCTCCCGTACGGACCTGGCCAGACGACGCTGCGGGATCGGATGACGTGCCTGCCAGGTTCGTACGGGATTCTGCCGCCCGCCGGACGGCACGCAGCGTCCGGCGGGCAATCCAGTCGATGAAGATCGGCCCGATGATCCGATCCGAGACCACCGGGCCGATCAGCGGCCACTGCAGCGCGAGTTCGTGCGTGATCCGCAACACCGCGGCCTGTCCGGCATCGCGGATGTCCCATGCCACGCGCATGCCGGTGGTGATTCCGCGGAGATGGGTGAACACGATGCGGCGGTCGCCGGGGAATCGTTCTTGGACCGCCGTCCACCGGCCCGGCCATCCCCGGATGTTCCCGGCCATCTCGAAGACCGTGCGGGTGTCGTCGCGCTCAAGGATCCGGCACCACCGGTATGCGGGATCCAGGGCCGGCCAGCGTTCGATGTCGACGCCGATCCCGAAGACCGCCGCGGGCGGTGCGTGGATGGTGGTTTCATGGACCGTATGCATCCCTCAACCACCCCGTGTCGTCATGGCCGATGTCCAACGAGCAATCGGGCGGCATAGACCGCGTTGAGGATGGCCGAGGGCGGCAGCAGATCGCCTGTTACCCCGACCAGCTCGCTGGCCAGATGTGGATGCGCGCTCAGGCGGCGAATCAGCCATGGAGTCAGGTGCGGCCGCAGTGCGAGGACCTGAAGCAGGCGGGCGGCGCGGAGTTGTGGTCCGAACGCGGCCCGCCGCCGGCGTCGGTAGGCATCGAGCCTGGCGGCGGTAGGTCCGCCGGCGGCCAGGGCCGCCGCCGCGGTCTCGCCGGCGAGCATCCCCGAGCGGAGCGCGAAGAAGATGCCCTGACCCGTCATTGGATCGACCTGCGCGGCGGCATCACCGGCCAGCATCACCCGTCCGGCGACCATGCGGTTGGTGCGGAATCCGATGGGGCCACTGGCGCGGAAGGGGCTTTCCCGCCGCGCACCCGACAGTTCATCGGCCAGCCGCGGGAACGATCGCAGTCCTTCGCGGAAGGCCTGCTCGGCGGACCGACGCGCCAACGCGTCCCGCGGCAGGGCCAGGCAGACGTTGGCGAGGCCGCCGGAAAAGCGCGCGACCCCGCCATACCGCCCCGCACCCAGGTGGAGTTCTCCCCGCGCTTGGCTCGTCGGACCGTCGAGTCCGGTGAAGTAGGCGCCGAGCGTGTAGCGGCGCGACGCCATACCCGCCAGCAGGCCGAGCTGGCGGACGATCGCCGAGTGCATGCCGTCGCAGACAATCGCCACTGCGGCCGTCAGCGGACGGGAGCCGCGGCGGGTCTGCACATTCACGCGTCCGGCGTCGATCTGAACATCGATCACCGGAGTGCCGTCGGCGACCTCGGACCCGGCTGCGGCCGCCGCGGCAACCAGTTCCGCATCCAGCACAAACCGGCGGAGCAGCAGGCCCTGACCGCCGGCGGGGAACCGCGGGTCGATCGTTGTGCCGTCCTGCGCCACGATGCGCATTCCCCCGATGGGCGAGGCGCCGGCGTGGAGCACCGGTGCAAGGCATCCGAGGTCGTCGAGGGCCTCGAGGGCTCCGGGGTCGCAGTAATCCCCGCAGGGTTTGTCGCGCGGGAACGTTGCCCGGTCGATCATGAGGACGCGGTACCCCCGGCGTCTGAGCGTGATTGCTGCGGCGCAGCCGGAAGGGCCCGCTCCTACGATGACGACATCGGCATCATGGCGCATAGGGGACGACTCCCCGTCATTCTACCCCGGGGCTTGCAACGGAAACGTAAAGTCATGCTACGGTCTGTGCAAGACGATGATCGCGGACGCGACGGGTCGCTCGCCGCCGTCTGACGGCTCGTTGACGATCCGGCCCCCGACCACCATGGTGGACGATCCACCGCCGTCAAGGTTCAGCGCTTCCACCGCGCCGAGGCGGATCATCAATCGCGCCAGTTCGTGCAGCGTCATGCCGGTATTCGCCCGGCTGCGCCCGTCGACGGTGACGAGCACCAGCTTGCCCGTGCGGGTGATCCCGACGGCGGTCCGCGGCGCGCGGCTGCGGAGCAGACTCGAGCTGAACCATTCCCACGAGAAGGGAATCTCCACCCGGCCGCCTTTCACCAGCCGCGGCCCGGCGCCCAGGGCGCTGATCACTTCCAGGTCGGGGCTGACGATCAGCGACAGGTTAAGCCGGTCGCCGACACGGATGTGATCGGTGATCAGGGCGGCGTCGCCGGCATTGACTCCCAAGACGTATCCGTCCGCGGGAATCAGAATCCGGCCGGCGGTGATGGCCTCGACGACGTTGTCGCGCACGACGGCCGCCATCCGCACCGGCGGCGTGAGCGGCCCGTAATACCGGGTGAACACGGCCGCACCCTGGGTGTGGGGCGGGCGGTTCACGCCCGAAATCCACAGCGTCGCGCCCCGTGCGGTCTTCAACCGGCCGGCAAACTCAAACGCCTGGATGCGGGCGTTGCCGTCGCGCCCGATCACAAACACCGAACGGCGCGGCAGCGGAGCGGACACCAGTTCCCCGTTGATGACCACCATCCCCAGCGGCCGTCCGGTGTCGGCGAAGAATCCCCCGTTGATCGCGGCGACCGCATCCGACCTGGTCGCGATCGTGCTGGTGACCTCCTTGCCGGTGACAGCGTTCCCGGCGAGGACGGGACGGATCTCCAGACCGCGCGCCCGCGGATCGACGCGCAGGACATGGACGGCCGTGGATCCGGCATCGGTGGCCACCCGCGATTTCTCATACGCGACGCTCGCCGGGAGAGGCGTCGTGGCCATCCACGGCGGGATGACGAGCACCGTCAGCTGGCGAGCGTCGGCGCTGACGAACGTCTTGTAGCGCGCCGGCCGTTTCAGGTAGATGCGCACCCGGGCGAGGTCACGGGTGATTTGTGCGGTGAGGACCGAGCGGACGTAGGTATGCTGCGGCGTCCTGGTACCCCACCAGGTGTGCCGGGCGCGCCAGACGTCGACGGTGATGCTGGAACCGGAGGACATCGTGCGGAAGTTGACCGGACCGTCGAAGCGGAGTGTGATCTTGCCGATCGGGCCGTCGGTCGACCAGGACACCCCAAGGATGCGCGTTGATACGTGCGCAGGCGCGGCGGCGGCAGCCCGGGGAAAGAGGAGTGCACCGATGGTGACGATTAGACTGATAGTAAGGGCGCTCGCCGTTCGCAACTGTCTCGCTCGAAACCCTCAGAAAAGAAAAGCGCCCCGGCCCACGAGCCAGGACGCGAGGCGGAAGAGTGCAAGCCTCCGCCTTACCCGCGAAACCTTTCCAGGTGGGCCGGGGTCAGACTACGCATCGTCAGCCTCACCTCCTTTCTCTTCAGCCATCTGAAATGGCTGCGACGGGTGGAAGCGTAGCACTGGTCTCGGAATCTTGTCAATGGAAAACTGCGCCGCTGCCTCTCTCGACCCGGGAAATTCAGTCAGAGTACACTGCAGCGACAATATGTGACCACCGTCAGTGCGGTCCGATCCAGCGCCCATCAGAATACTGGTCAGCTGCGTAGGCGTTATGGGCACGGCACCGGAGCTCGATGTTGTCGGCGGTCGCCTTGCCGCCTGCCGCATAGGGCACCACGTGGTGAAACTCCAGGAACGCCCGCTCGGTGCAGCGACGGCCATTATGCGCCACGAATGCGCACTGGCCGTCGTCGCGTGCCCAGACCTTTCGCCTGACCTCAGCCGGAATGTGACGAGCGTGTGTGGCTGAACCTTGCCTGGCACGTGGGCGGTCCGTAGCAGCGATCTTCTCTCTTTCCAACTCCCTCACGAGCTGTTTCAGTGCCTTTGCGATTACTTCTCCCACGTCGCCATTAGGGATCTGATGCCGCAGCAGGTCATGCGTCTCCTCGGTAGCCGTGAATTGAATCTTGTAGCGATTCGGCGTTAGCGGGATCACGACGGGCCGCACAGGAGGTCGAATTACGAGAGAAGGGGACGCTGGCGGGCTGGCAGGAGCGGTATCGGCCGCAGTGTCCGGAGCTGCGGTGAACACGAGACTTGCGATATGGCTCGGAAGCTGGCGCACCGTCGAGGGAACTGAGACCTGCGGCCGCCGTCCCGCGACAAGTTTCTCCACATCACGCTTGCTCTTATGTCTGGCAGCCTCGAGAAGTTCGCGGTGGTTGGCTGGTGTAAGCTCCGGGACCAGCAGCCTCACTGTCGCCAGGGTCAAGGATCCATCCGAGAGCATCTCGAGTATGATCGGATACTCGCGAGCGGCGCGCGCGGCCTCGATGCGGTTAATGGCCGCGTATTCGGCCAAGTGGAGCACCTGGGTGCAGTAGCTGAACAGGGAGGAACAGCCCTCCCCGAGGTAGAGCCCGCGTTCTTCCAGCACGGCAAGGTGAGCGACAAGATCTGCCGTTGCCTCCCGCTCATGCTTCGCGAGGAGTTCGACCAGCGAAAGCAGTTCCCGATCCGAGAGTTGGGTGACATGTGAGAAAACGTCTGTGCTCATGGCACATATATAACATGGGATTTTCTGGCTTCTGGGAAGCCTCTAGTGGACAGCGGATGGATTGAATCTCTGCGGCGGGCAGCGCCCTTGAGAGAACCCGGCCTAGATGATCCTACGCCTCATGGTGTGTGTGATTGGACGAGGCCACGGAAACTCGGAGGCAACTTCTGAGAAACCTGTCAATGCCCCATCTGAGCTAATCCGCGAATTTTTCGTCAACTTGCCCCGGGGCAACTTGCGTTCGGTCCCTCAAACTGGCGACAGAACACCAGCAGGATCAGCTCCCGCCGGCGTAAGGTCTGTGCGGTGTCTGGATCAGGAGGCGGCGTGGCTGGTGAAGATTCGGATCTGGTCCCGCATCGCCGGGTAGGCTGTCATCAGCCGCTGCGGATCACCCAGTTCAACATCCGGCGGCTCGACCCCGGGCCATTCTGAGGTTCCCAGCAGCGCGAAACTGGCCCCGGGGTCCAGGCGCGAGACGTGGAAGGTCCCGCCCGGGATGAACAACTGCGGGCGCATGCCCGCCGTCAAGTCGGAGCCCACCGCTTTGACCGCGCTGGTCCCATCCGAATAGAGCAGCAGCACCTCCACGGGGTCGCCAAGGTAATGGTGATACATCTGGTCGGAGCGAATTCGGTGCAGGCGAATCTGCGCCTCCGGCGTGACCATGAAGTAGAGCACCGATCCGAATGGACGACCGCTCTCATAGCCGGCGGGGAGAGCGGCCTGCGGGATCTGCAGCTGGCTGCGATACGTTTCGGTCACAAACCCGCAGGTAGGATGCGGTTTGAGGCCGAGGGTGTCCATGATCTGCTGCGAGTTTGGATCCATTGAGAACCTCCCCGTCTTCCTGACTTCTACTTCCTTTCCTCATCACGTTCCCCTATGCCACGCCCAAGCGGCGGTGTGCTCAGGAGCGGCCACTCGCTCCGAGTCGGGCGGCTCGGATTCACTCGCAGGCCTCACGCTCCCTGAGGCGCTCGCCTGCCAAACGCGTCGGATGACTACGGACCTGAGTGGTTCTCGCCGCTCCCTGGCTGCGTGGCATCCCGCTCGCCACGGCCTGCGAGTTTTGTTGCCGCCCCTCCAATCTCCACTCGGGGCCGCCCCGAACCAAGATGCTTCCAGGTGTTGTTGCATGCCTGTCGAAAATTGCGGCGACCCCATGAATGTTCCGCGACTCGTGATCGCCGGCACCCACAGCGGCGCCGGCAAGACCTCCGTCGCCCTCGGTCTCATCGGCGCGCTGCGCCGCCGGGGCATCGCCGTCCAGCCGTTCAAGG
>DATDQT010000047.1:0-4044 GCA_035292085.1 bacterium | reverse complement strand
CGCACGGCATCGTCGCCCGGCGAGTCGCGCGGCGACCACCCCCACCAGCAGACCAGCAGCGCCGCAGCAATGAGGCAGCCCCGGCGCCGCCACGGACGGCCGCCTTCCGCAATCGGCCGGATCGCAGCCGCAAGCAACAGGTAGAAGGCCGCCATCGCCATGACCGCCGGCGAGGCTACGTGCCATTCGGCGCCCGGCACCGTGGCACACAGCGCCACGACATGCGACATGAAATCGGACAGGAATTGATTCAACGACGCGGCAGGAAGCGCGTCCTGACCGGTGACCAGCAGCCAGACCGCCGAACCCAGCCCCAGCGGAACCAGAATGAAGCCGGCCAGAGGGACCACCACGGCATTGACGATCACGCCCAGCCACGCGATCTGCTTGAAATGATAGGCCACGAGCGGAAGCGTCGCGAGCGTGACGCCACCGGTCAGCCGCAGATAATCCCGCGCCCACGCCCCGATCCTGTCCCCTGCCGACACGCGCCGGGGCGGCAGCCCCCCGTCCTCCTCGCGTGCGTGCGCGCCGATCACCAGTGCAATGGCCACCACAGCCATGAACGACAACTGGAAGGAAATATCGTAGAGCACGCGCGGGTTCTGCGCGACCAGCAGCAGCGCGGCGCAGGCCACCGCGCGCAGCAACTCGTGCGCCCGGCCCAGCCACACCGCCAGCATGACGATCGCGATCATGACCAGCGACCGCACCGTCGCCACTTCCGCGCCGGCCAGGAGCGTGTAAAACGTCACGAGCACGACGGTCGCGGCCGCCGCCAGGCGCGTGGGCGTGATCCGCCGGGACAGGGCCAGCAGCCACATGGCCGGCAGCACGCGGCAGAGGCCCTTCATCAGCATGAACGACAGGAGGGCCACCAGCCCGAGATGCGAACCGGAGATCGAGAGAATATGCACCGTGCCGGTGGCCATGAAGGCATCCCGGACCTCCGGCGCGATGTATCCCTGCTCTCCGATGACGATGCCCGGATAGATGCCCCGCGCGGGACCGGACAATGTCGCCAGCGCGGCCTGGCGGATGCGGTCGCGCCACCGCTCGATGATGCGCCAGGGCGTCCACTGCGAAAGCCGAGGCGGAACGGCTAGCAGCGAGATGCGTCCGGGACCGGACACGGATGCCGTCGCATCGATGCCCTGATGGACAAGATAGGCGCCGTAGTCGAATCCGCCTGGATTCCTGGTTCCGGAAGGAGCATGGACACGCGCCGTGAAGCCGACCTCATCGCCCGGAAGAAACATCCGGTCCGGCTCCCGCCACGTCACGCGTAAGCGCAAGCGTCCATCCAGGGACCGCCGGGAGTCTCCCTCCCCGACTTCGGATACCGAAAGGGTCAGGACCGCGCGGTTCGGCGCATGCACCGGCGGTTCGACAATGGTTCCCCGCACCAACACCGGCCCCTGCCCTTCCACGACGGGCAGCAGCGACCCCGACCCGCCCCAGACAGAGGCGACCCAGAGCAGCACGCCGCCCAGAAGAGCTCCATAGAGAAGAGCGCCCTCACCGGCCGTGAGCCGGCCCCACCGCTCACCGGTTGTCAGAAGAATGGCCGCGAGAATCAGGCAGAGGAGCACGAGCAGGGGAACATAGACAAGACAGGAACCCAGCGCCACGCCGAACATCACGGCGCCGGTAAAAGGCAGGAACAACCGCCGTCACCCCAAACGAGCGCGGACGACGACAGCCAGATCTTCGGCGACCGAACGGATGAGCGCCTCGCCGTCCCCCTCGACCATGATGCGAAGGAGCGGCTCTGTGCCAGAATAGCGGACCAGGACACGTCCGCGCCCGTCGAGCTTCGCCTCGCCCTTCCGGAGAGCCTGCTGGAAGCCCGGCAGCGCGCCCAAATCCGGCTTCTCTTTCACCGCGATGTTCAGCAGTATCTGCGGGACCGGCTTCATGCATCCGGCCAGATCCGACAGGGACCGGCCGGACCGCTTCATGAGCGACAGGATCTGGAGCCCGGAAATCAGGCCGTCGCCGGTCGTATTGTGATCGAGGAAGATCAGGTGCCCCGACTGCTCACCGCCGAAGTTGTACCCGCCGGCCATCATGGCCTCCAGCAGGTAGCGGTCGCCGACCGCCGTGCGGACCAGCTTGATCCCGGACTTCGCCAGCGCCTGCTCGAGACCGAAATTGCTCATGACGGTGCCCACCACGGTATTCTTTTTCAGCTCGCCGCGCGAGTGCATGTCCAGCGCGAGCGCCGCCATGGCATGATCGCCATCGACCAGCTGCCCCCGCTCGTCGACAAAGATCGCCCGGTCCGCGTCACCGTCATGCGCAATCCCGACATCGGCCTTGTATTCGCGCACCGCCCCCTGCAACCGGGCGGGATAGACGGCCCCGCAGCCCGCGTTGATGTTCGTCCCGTCCGGCTTGTCCCCGATCACCCAGACCTTCGCGCCCAGCTCCCGCAGGACTTTGGGGGACACCTTGTAGGCCGCGCCATGCGCGCAGTCGACGACGACCTTGAGCCCCTGGAAATCCATGTCGCGCGGAACCGAGCGTTTGACGAACTCGATGTACCGTCCCTCCGCATCGTCAATGCGGTAGGCCTTCCCGACCGCGTCGGCGGTCGGCCGGTGATGCTCGATCTCATTCGACGTGATCAGCTCTTCCATCCTGGACTCGAACTCGTCCGGCAGCTTGAACCCGTCGCTGGAAAAGAACTTGATCCCGTTGTCCTGGTAGGGATTGTGCGACGCGGAGAGCATCACGCCGGCGTCCGCGCGCAGGCTGCGGGTCAGGAACGCGATGCCCGGCGTGGGCATGGGGCCGATCAGATAGACATCCACCCCCATCGAACAGATGCCGGATGTGAGCGCCGACTCCAGCATGTAACCGGACAGGCGCGTGTCCTTGCCGATGACGATCTGGTGCCGGCCTGCCCGGCGCTTGAATAAATAGGCGGCCGCACGGCCCAGCTTCATCGCCGTTTCGCTGGTCATCGGCTCGAGGTTGGCGATGCCCCGCACCCCGTCCGTGCCGAACAGTTTTCTGGTCTTCGTCGTCTTCGCCGCTTTATCGCGGCGTGTGGGTTTGGATTGCATGGACCATCCTTACGACATCCCGCATGGCTTTGACATCATGCACGCGGACCACCCTGGCCCCGCGAAGCACGGCCGCCGCCACCGCCGCGGCCGTTCCCATGAGCCGGTCATCGGTCCGCCGGCCCAACACCTCGCCGATGAACGCCTTCCTGGACACCCCCACGAGGATCGGGCGTCCCAGCGACTGAAAAGCGTCGAGCCCGGCGAGCAACGTGAGATTATGCTCGAGATTTTTCCCAAAACCGATTCCCGGGTCAAGCAAGATGTGATCCGCCGCAATGCCCGCCTGGACGGCCGCCTGCATCCGCGCGCGCAGAAATTCGCGCACCTCGTCCACGACGGACCCGTAGCGGGGGGCCTGCTGCATCGTCCGGGGCGTTCCCTGCATGTGCATCAGGACCAGCCCCGCCCCGGTCTCCGCCACCACGTTCGCCATCGAGGGATCGGCCTGGCACGCGCTGATGTCGTTGACCATGGCCGCGCCGGCTTCGATGGCCGCCCTGGCCACCGCCGCCTTGGCGGTATCCACCGACACCGGGATCCGGACTTGCCGGCAGACCTCCTGCACGACGGGAATCAGCCGGCGCAGCTCCTCCGGCTCCGGCACCGGTTCTGCGCCGGGGCGGGAGGACTCGGCGCCGATGTCGATCAGATCGGCGCCCTCCTCGACCATCTCCAGCGCATGCTTCACGGCCGCGCCGGGATCGAGATAGCGCCCTCCGTCGGAAAACGAATCCGGCGTGACATTGAGCACGCCCATCACCAGCGGGCGATCGAGCGCAAGCCGGTGTTCGCGCATCAGCAGATGGGGTGCGGATTGGCCTTGCGATTGCGGCATCACGTTGAGCCCACATTATTCATGACGGCTTCTACTGCACCCGCCGATACGCCGCTACGACTAGCCTGGCCGCCAACTTGGCGCGGCCAGGCGGGCGGGCTCGCCGCTCGGTCGGTCAACAGCCTACTCAAGGCT
>DATDQT010000046.1:0-24221 GCA_035292085.1 bacterium | reverse complement strand
ATCAGCACAGGGAGGCGGCCCTCCCGCGCCCACCGGTACACGGTGTGGGGCGAGACCCCGAAGATCGCCGCAACCTCATGCCGGCTGAGCAGCCGGCGTGGTTCAACCATTGGCATCCCGCTGGGTGCATGCCGCCATTCGCATCATAGAGAGCAATGCGCGCAGTTGCCCATGAAGCAACTGCACCATTTTCGTGCCATCTGCATCAGGGGGGCAGAGGAGGGCGAATCGGGCAGGCGCCCGATGCCGGTCCGTGACCCCGTCCCTAGACTGGGCGATGGAAGCGAACATTCCGAACACGGGGTCGGGCCGCGTGCGTGCGATTGAGACGGATCGCGTGGTGAAGACGTTCGGGCCTGTCCGTGCCCTCCGTGGGGTGAATCTCGCCGTCGAATCCGGGGAATCGCTGGTTATCTTCGGCCCCAACGGCGCGGGCAAGACCACCCTGCTCAAGATCATCGCGACCCTGAGCCGCCCCACCAGCGGGACCCTGCGCGTGTTTGGGAGTGATCCCTTCGCCGACGGCCGGCTGCGGCGCACGCTCGGCGTCGTCTCCCATCATAGCTACCTGTACGGCGGGCTGACCGCGGTCGAGAATCTGGTGTTCGCCGGGCGGCTCTACGGTGTCCCCGATGCGCGCGCCCGCGCGGACGCGCTCTTGGCCACGGTTGGCCTCGCCGGCAGGGGCCACGATCTTGTCCGCACCTTCAGCCGGGGCATGACGCAGCGGCTGACCATCGCCCGCGCCCTGATGCACGATCCCCCGATCCTGCTGCTCGATGAACCGTACACCGGATTGGACCGCCATGCCGCGGGCATGCTCACGGCCCTGCTGGAGCGGCTGCGGGGCTTCCGGACCGTCGTCATGACGACGCACAGCATCGAGCAAGGGCTGGCGTTGGCCGATCGGATGGCGATCCTCGTCAATGGGATCCTGGCCTACCAGGGCACAGATGGCCTGCACAGCGCTCAGGCGGCCGAGCGCCTGTATCTGGACTGCGTGGGAGGGAACGGCTCGATCCCTCGCGAGGCGCAGGTTCCCGATACCGCATGACCGCCATCCGCCTGCTCGTCTGGAAGGATCTCGTCCTGGAACTGCGGACGAAGGAAATCCTCACCGCGATGGCGGTGTTTTCAATGCTGGTCGCGGTCGTGTTTGGTTTTGCGTTTTCGCCCTCCCCCGACGATGCGGTCCGGCTGTTGCCCGGCATGCTCTGGGTCACCCTCGTGTTTGCCGCGACGATGGGACTGTCCCGATCCTTCGTCCTCGAACGCGAGCAGGAGTGCCTGGAAGGACTGCGGCTGTTCCCTATCGACCGCAGCGCCATCTATATCGGCAAAGCCCTGGCGAATCTCGTCTTCCTGTTCGCGGTCGAAGTACTGCTACTTCCGGCCCTCGCGGCCATCTCAGGGGTCTCACTACTCCCGCGGCTCTTTCCACTGTTGGCGGTCTTAGTACTCGGCACCATCGGGCTGGTCGCGGTCGGCACCCTGTTCTCTGCCATGTCGGTGCACACCCGGATCCGCGAAGTACTGCTCCCGGTGCTCATGCTCCCACTGGCCGCGCCGGTCCTGATCAGCGGGACGAAAGCCATGCAAGGCCTGCTGGCCGGACGCCTGTGGGCGGACGTTCTGCCCGGGATCCGTATCCTCGGCGCGTTCGACGTGATCTTCGGCGTCATCGGCTACCTGGTCTTTGAGTACGTTCTGGAGGAGTGAGCGATGAAGACGCGGGACTGGCGGGCGGCGGTGATCGCGCTGGGCGGAATCCTGGCGGTCACAGGGCTGGCGATGGCGACGTTGTATGCGCCGGAAGAGAAGACGATGGGCGACGCCCAGCGGATCTTCTACCTTCACGTTCCGTCGGCCTGGATCGGGTTCCTGGCCTTCGGCGTCGTGTTCGTATCCAGCATCGCGTATCTGGCGACGCGGCGGAGAGCCTTCGACCTGGCGGCCGCGGCCAGCACGGAAGTCGGCGTCGTGTTCACCACGCTGGCGATCGCCAGCGGCGCAGTGTGGGGCCGGTACGCGTGGGGGACCTGGTGGAGCTGGGATCCGCGGCTGACCACCACCTTCATGCTGTGGTTCATCTACGTGGTCTCGCTGATGGTGCGGGCCTACGGCGGCACGGGCAACCAGCCGTCCAAGTTCGCGGCCGTGCTGGGGATCGTAGGATTCTTGGACATTCCGTTGATTCACCTCTCGGTGGTCTGGTGGCGCTCGCTGCATCCGCTGCCCGTGGTCGTGCGCCCTGAGGGGTTCGGCTCCGGGCTCCACCCGGCGATGCTGCAGACGCTGCTGGTCAACCTCGCCGCGTTCACCTTGCTGTACGTGGCCTTGTTCAGCATCCGCCGCGCTCAGATGACGGCGATGGACGCGCTGGTCACCAGACGCGACGAGTCATACCAGCCGGCCGGGGTCGATCTCCCGGCGGCTTCGCTGGAGGTGCGCTGATGTCTCCGTTAGGTGCCATGTTCGTCGGGTACGCGATCGTGATCGGGGGTCTGTTCGTCTACGTGCTGCGGCTGCACCGCATCGGGCGCGCGATCGAGACCGATTTGCAGGCCCACGAGCATGCCCTGAACCCGAGCGGGACGAGTGGTTCAGGGCGCCCGCGATGATCGGCGTGCGCAAGAAGATCTTCATCGCCGTCGTGGTGATGGTCGCCGTCGGCGGCTACCTCGCCTACAGCGGCGCGCGCTCGTCCATGGCCTACTACCTGACGGTGGGGGAACTGCTGGACGGGAGCGCAGCCGTGCAGGACTCGGACCTCCGGGTCAGCGGTAAAGTGGCCGTCGGCTCGGTACGGTGGGACCAGGTGTCCGGCCTCCTGCAGTTCGATGCGACCGACGGCAGTCGCGCGCTGCGGGTCGTCTATCGCGGGGTGGTTCCCGACACGTTCAAACCCGGCGCCGACGTGGTCGTCGAGGGCCGGTTCGACGGGACAACGTTCACCGCGGTGCGCCTGTTTGCGAAGTGCCCGTCCAAATTCGAGGTTAAGGATGGGTGAAATCGGCAGTCTGGCCATCACGTTCGCGTTCGTCGTGTCGATCTACGGCCTCCTGGCTCCCCTGCTGGGGATCGCGCTGCGCCGGCAGGATCTCGTCGCCAGCGCCCGCGGGGCGGTCTTCGCCTCGCTGTTTCTTCTCAGCGTCGCATCGGTCGCTCTCCTGTCGGCCCTGCTGGGCCGTGACTTCGGCAACAGTTACGTCGCGTCATACTCCAGCGCGGGATTGGGGTTCTGGTACACCGTGTCCGCGTTCTGGGCGGGTCAGGCCGGCTCGCTGCTGTTCTGGGCGCTGCTGCTGGCCGCCTTCGGCTCGGCCGTCGTCTGGCAGCACTCCGGCCGACGTGAGCTGCTGCCCTACGTGATTGCCACCCTGATGGGCACGCTGGCGTTCTTCACGATGCTGCTGGTCTTCATCAGCGGCCCGTTCGAGCGGCTGGCCTTCCCACCCGCCGATGGCGCCGGCCTGAACCCGCTGCTGCAGAATCCAGGGATGTTCTTCCATCCACCGACCCAGTACATCGGGTACGTCGCGTTCACCATCCCGTTCGCCTTTGCCATTGCGGCGATGGCCAGCCGAAAGTTGGACGACGAGTGGCTCCGTGCCACGCGCCGGTGGACGCTGGCGGCGTGGCTCTTCCTCTCGCTGGGCGTCTTGTTCGGCATGCAGTGGGCCTACGTCGAGCTGGGATGGGGAGGGTATTGGGCGTGGGATCCGGTGGAGAACGCGTCGCTGATGCCCTGGCTCACCGCGACCGCCTTCCTGCACTCAGCGATGATCCAGGAAAAGCGCGACATGCTCAAGGTGTGGAACCTGGTTCTGATCATCCTGACCTTCCTGCTTTCGATCTTTGGGACGTTCCTCACGCGCAGCGGCGTGCTGTCCTCGGTGCACTCGTTCGCGCTCTCGTCGATGGGGCCGCTGTTCTTCGCCTTCATGGGAATCATTGCCGTGCTGTCGCTGGGCCTGCTGATCGTCCGGCTGCCGTCCCTGCGCAGCACGGCCGAACTAGACTCCATCGTGTCGCGCGAGTCAAGCTTTCTGTTCAACAACCTCATCCTGGTGGGGGCGGCGTTTTCGGTTTTCCTGGGCACGACGTTCCCGCTGCTGTCGGAGGCCTTCCGCGGCGTGAAGATCAGTGTGGGCCCGCCCTTTTTCAACCAGGTCAACGTGCCCATCGGCCTGTCCCTGCTGCTGCTGATGGGGCTGTGCCCCCTGCTGGCGTGGCGGAAGGCCAGCTCGGCGAACCTCAAGCGGAACTTCCTCCTTCCGGCGGCCGCGGCGGTGCTGACGGCCGCAGCGCTCGTACTGTTCGGACCGAAGCAGCCGATCGCAATCGCGGCCTTCGCCCTCTCGGCGTTCGTCACCGTCGCGATCGGCGGCGATTTCCACCGCGGGGCCATGGTCCGGCGCAGCCACGGCGAGGCCTATCCCGTGGCCTTGGCCCGGATGGTCGCCCGCAACCACCGCCGCTACGGCGGCTACGTGGTACACATCGGCATCATCCTGCTGTTCGCGGGGATGGCGGGCGCGGCGTTTTCCACTCAGCGCGAGGCGGTGCTGCGCCGCGGCGAGACCGTGTCGATCAACCAGTACACGCTGCGGTACGAGGGCGCCAGTACGTATCCGACCAGCACGTCGTTGGTCACGGCCGCGACGCTGAGCGTCTTCAACTCCAACAAGCCGATCGGCGTGATGAATCCGCAGCGGAACATCCACCGTGGGCACGAGGATCAGCCGATGACCGAAGTCGCCATCCGCTCGACGATCTGGGAGGACCTGTATGTGATTCTGGCCGGTCTGGGTGAAGACGGTACTGCAAACTTCCGAGTCATTATCAACCCGTTGATGATGTGGATGTGGGCGGGCGGCATCCTGCTGGTTGCCGGCACGATGATCGCGTTCTGGCCGGAACGCGGGGAGAGCCTCCGCAACCGGGCCCGCTACCTCGTCGAGGGCGCCCCGTGAGGCGGGTCTGGTATGCCGCGCTCATGGTGGTGGCCGTCGTCGCGCTGCCGCACGCCCCGGCGCAGGCGGCCTCCACGCACGAACTCGCGCAGCAGTTCATGTGCCAGTGCGGCTGCGGCCTCACGCTGGCCAACTGCGCCCACGAGGTGTGCGGACCGCGCGACCAGATGCTGAGTCAAATCCGGCAGTTCGTTGCGACGGGCAAGAGCCCACTCCAGATCCGGGACGCATTCATCGCGCAATTTGGCGTGGCCGTCCTGTCCGCCCCCCCGAAGTCGGGTTTCAACCTGTTGGCGTACTGGGGCCCCTATGCGGCGCTGGGTGCGGGAGCCCTGGTCATCGCGGCGCTGGCCGCGCTGTGGTCGCGCCGGCCCTCGGCGCCGCCGCCGGTGGCGGAGGACCCGCTGACGCCGGAGCAGCGGGCCGTGCTGACGCGCGAACTCGAACGGTTCGAGGACTGACGCATCATGGACATCCTGGGAGCCGTTGCGCTGGTCATCGTCGCCGGGGGCCTGATTGTGTGGCCGCTACTTCGGGGCAGTGATCCTCAGCCCCGTGGCGCGCCGGCGGAGCCGGAGCAAGACCGGGCGAAAGCGGCCGCCCTGGCCGCGATCCGGGAGCTGGAATTCGACTTCCAGACCGGCAAGATTTCATCCGAAGACTACGCGGTGCTGCGGGCTCGCTACGAGACGAAGGCGGTCGATGCGATGACCGCGCCCCAGCCGGCGCGCGATCTTGACCGCGAGATCGAGGCTCAAGTCGCCTCCCTCCGCGCCCTGCGACGCTGCGGAGCATGCGGGGAGGCGCTGCCAGCGGCAGCCAACTTCTGCCCGGCCTGCGGCGCGGTCGCGAGCGGAGCGCGCAGATGAGACGGATCACCCTCCTCGTGGTTGCAATCCTGACCTTGTCCGCGCAGGTCTGGTCCGCATCCCCGGCTGCGACAGGAACGATCACCGGGACGATTGAGAACTTCACCGGCGGCCGCCGGCCGGTCGCCGGCGTCGAGGTCAAACTCACCGCGTACGTCAACAACGCCGAGGCGGACTGGAAGACGTCCAAAACGGACGCCCGCGGGCGATTCTCGTTCTCCGTGCCCACCGCCTCCGACCGCGTCTACGTCGCCAACGTGAAGTACAAGGGCGGCGACTACGACAGCCAGCCGGTCACGTTCAAGACGGGCGAACAGACCAAGACCATCGCGATGCGGGTCTACGAGCCGACGACGGACGTGGGCATCCTCCGGGTCAACGTGCACCACATGATCGTGGAAGTCGGAGCGGGTATGATCCAGGTCGCCGAACTGCTGGTCTTTACGAATCCCACAGACCGCACGTATGTGGGCGCGAAGGTCCGCCCGGACGGCAAGCGCGACACGCTGGTGTTCTCGATTCCCCCCGGTGCGAGAAGCGTCGAGTACCTGGAGGGATTGATGGAATGCTGCGTCTTCGCCACCTCCTCCGGCGGCCTGCAGGACACCATGGACGTCAAACCAGGGATGCGGCAGATCGCGTACAGTTACACCCTCCCCTACGCCCGGTCCGACCTGCGCATCGCGCGCACGCTCGACTACCGCGCCGACCGCGTGGAGATCTTCGGGAAGATGCCCTCACAGATGCAGGTCGTCCCGCTGACCAGCCAGCCTGCCGTCACGACGGAGCAAGGTTCCTACGCCCGCTTCTCCGGTGAGGGTGTGCCTGCCCGCGGCGAGATCTCGATCCTGCTGAGCGGGCTCCCTGTCACCAGTTCAACGGCCCGCCGCCTGACGATCGCCGCCTTCGCGGGGGTCATCGCCGCCGCCTTGGCCTATCCGTTGCTCCGGCGCACGCGGCGCAAAGCCGTCCGCGCGGCGGAACCGACCACGCAGGAAGCACTCGTCGCCGCCATCGCGCGGCTCGACGACGAGTTCGAAGCCGGACAGGTGTCCCGGCCACAATACGAGGCGGCGCGGGCACGGTACAAGAGCTTGTTGCGAGACCTGATTCAGGCCACCGGAACCGAATGAATCCACGAGGAGGTGAGATGCAGTGCGGATGTGGATCGCCGTCGCCGTGGCGGTGGGGCTGATCATTGTGGCCACCGCGGCGTTCGCGACGGTCAAGGACGGCATGGCGTTCACGCAGGTGTACTCGCCCAAGTCGGGGACGCCGGTCGCGAGCGCGGGATGCGCGCTGTGCCACACCAAGGGCATCGCACCCACGAAGACGGCGCTCAACCCCTACGGGGCAGACCTGGCGAAACAGAAGACGCGGGACGCCGCCGGCTTCAAGGCCGTCGAGAAACTCGACTCCGACAAAGACGGATTCTCGAATCTGGCCGAGATCCAGGCCGGCACGCTGCCTGGCGACCCGACGTCGAAACCCGCAAAGTAGCCGCCTTATGGGGTCGCCGCTGATCGTCCACGATGCGGCCGAGCTGGTCGCCGGCACCGGTGATCCGGCGTTCGCCGTGGACGGCGAACACACGATCATCGCCTGGAACCGGGCGGCGGAGGAATTCTTCGGCTACCGGGCCGAGGACGTCCTCGGACGCGGCTGCGCCCCGATCGTCGGCGGCCGTGATGAGCAGGGGCACATCCTCTGCAATACGCTGTGCCCCCTGCTCGTTGCGGTCCACCGCGGCACCCGGCCACGCGAGATGATGCTCCAGGTGCATCGCCGCACCGGGGAGCCCCTCTGGGTGAGCATGAGTACCATCGTGCTCGGTGCCGGCGATCCCTGCGTAGTCCACATTCTGCGAGACGTGACCATCCAGCGGCAGCGGGAGGCTTTTGTGCATCAGCTGCGCCAGGCCGCGGCGGCCTTGGACGGCGAGACGCCCCGCCCCGTGGAGGGCCCGCCGGTGTTGCTGACCCCCCGGGAGACGGAGATCCTCCGGCTTCTCGCCTCCGGGGCGGGGACACGGGGGATTGCGCAGACCCTCAGCATTAGCCCGGCGACGGTACGCAACCACATCCAACAGATCATGGCCGCGCTCGGCGCCCACAGCCGGCTCGAAGCCGTCGTCAAGGCCCACCAGCGCCAATTACTGTAGCCCCTCGGGTCTCGACCCGATCCCCCACCACCCACATTTCCTAGGTTCCCCGGCCCGATCTTGATGCAGATGCATCATAGGCCGGGCGCGCAAGGCGCGCATACGATGAGCGTGAGAACATACCGTGCGGGAGGTGATCCCACGGTTCTTACGCTCATGCCTGCGGACAAGCGGTACCTGTCACGTCTGGAAGTCGCGCGTATTTTTGAAGTATCTCCGCATACCGTCTACCGGTGGACGCGCGAGGGACGATTGCCGTATGTGATGACCCCCGGGGGGAGGCGCCGGTATCCTCGCGAGGACGTTGAGCGGTTGGCAGGCGCCTCGATGCGGATCCATGACGTTGTGGTGGAGCCATCCACAAGGCCGGCTGGGCACAGGGCAAAGAGGAGGGCGAGCTGATGAGAGTGATGTTCACGGGATGGGCCCGGCGGGGCCTTGTCATCGCGATCGCGCTGATCCTGGCGCTGACGGCCACGACCGTGGTCGTGAAGGCGCAGGCCGACATCCGGGCGCAGTGGGCCAAGTCCGGCCACGCCAACCGCGTGCTGGCCAGAGACGAAGCGTCAGTTGAGACACGGGGGGCGACGGCGGCGCACTGCGGCCGCTGCCACGCCGAGCAGGGCTTCCTGGCCTGGCTACCTCAACTCAATGCGGGCAACCCCGGCCCGATTGTCATGCCCGGCGGTGCCCCAGCCGACATCCGCTTCTTGACGAATCTGGGGCTCACGAAGTTCTCGGTGCGGCCGGTCACGTGCAATACCTGTCACACCGCAGACTTCAAGATCCGGGTGACCAGATCGACGGCGGTGCTGCCATCCGGCTTCCGGGCCATCGGCGTGGGTGAGGGCGCGCAGTGCATGACCTGTCACAATACCCGCAACGGGGCAATCACGTGGAACACCGACGATCCGAAGCGCTGGTCGGCGCCGCATACAGCGTCCCAGGCCGACGTGATCATGGGCAAGAATGCCTTCTTCGTGCAGCCGTCGGACGGCAACATCTCGCCGCACGCCACGTTCATCGGCGACTCGTGCGTGACGTGCCACGTCCGCTTCAACAAGGAGAGCCACACGTTCAAGGCATCGAAGGACGTGTGCACCCGCTGCCACGGCGCCGACATGACCGCCCCGCGCGTCCAGGAAGGCATCGAGACGCTGCTGCACGAGGTCGAGCAGGCCATCGCCGGCAAGGTGCTGGCGGCCCGCGCCCGCATCGCGGGGATCCGGGCCTGGGATCCGCAGACCGATAAGTACACGGACAACTTCCGCGTCAACATGGCCCAGGTCGCGTCGGTCAATCTCGCCGAGATCCACGGCCAGATTGGCCTGCAGTTCAATCTCGTCACCGGCGCGAAATGGTACAGCCAGATCGGCAGCGTGGTGGATACCGCGGGGAAACCGGTCTTCCCCACCGGTGACGTCGTCGTCCGCGCGGGCTGGAACTACTTCCTCATCGAGGGGGACGATAGCTTCGGCGTGCACAACCCGAAGTTCGCGCGCACCGTGCTGCTGGCAACGCTGGACGCGCTGAAATAACAGCTGAAACCCGAACTGCGAGAAACACGGGGGACCGGAGTCAAATACCGGTCCCTCAGCACGTCATTGCGAGGAGCGACGGCGACGAAGCAATCGCAGAGCTGAAGCCTCCAGCACTGGGATTGCTTCGCTACGCTCGCAACGACAGACAGGGCATTCTAGACCCCTAGATAGGCCCGGCGGACGTCGTCGCGGTGGAGGAGGTCGGACCCAGACCCTTCCATCACGATCCGGCCGTTCTCCATCACGTAGGCCCGGTCGGCGATCGACAAGGCCAGCGCAACGTTCTGCTCGACCAGCAGGACGGTCACGCCCTCCTGCATGATCCGCACGACCGAGAAAACATCGCGTACCACGATTAGCTGTACCTCCCTAAGGCGTTAGAGGCAGGCCTTCATGCACGCTTTGCCTACTCCGTAGCGTAGGGGCGCGTCGAACCATCGCACATCGGGCCGCTGCCCGATTCAGCCGCCCGACGCGGCGTCGTTCCCCCCGGCACGAGTAGCCCGCGACGCCTGTGATGGTAGTTCTCCCGACGCGGTCGTGTCCGATCCGGCGGTACGGTGAGGTCGGGAGGTGGCGACAATGGCAACGCTGCCGCATCACACACCAATCGTCGTGCCGCAGCAGACACGCGTCGCAGCCCAGCAGCCGCAGGCGCTGAGCGAGCGACCCATCTGCCCGGCCGCGGCCCGCAGCTTCACTGTGGGTCTGGTAGCACTGCGCGTATGCTGGCTGCCGGGGGTGAACTGCCTGCTCGCGCTCGCCTCGATTGCACTGGGAGCATTGGCCATCCGGGAGATCCTTCACAGCCGCGGCGCACTGGGCGGCATGGACGAGGCGATTTCCGGCACCACGCTGGGAGTGGTCGTGCTGGGCCTGTCGGTGTTCTTCATCTCCGCGCTGACCGCGGCGTGGCATCGCTGAGGACACGATGAGACTCACGCGGCGGGAGTTGATAAAACTGGCGGCCGCGGGCGGCCTCGGCGTCACCGTGCTCAGCCCCCGGCAGGCCGCCGCGTCCGCGGCCGCGGCGGCGCCGCAGGCCATGGCGGTGCTGGTCGACGTGGCGCGCTGCATCGGCTGCCGGCTTTGTGAGGGCGCGTGCAAAGCCTACCATGGTTTTCCGGCCGGCGAGTCGGACGATCTGGCGCCGAAGGCGTGGACGTATGTCCGGTTCCGCGCCCTGCGCACGCGGCGATCGCATCTCAACCTCGGAGACGGGGGAGCCGACCGGCGTTCGTACAAGGTGCAGTGCTTCAACTGTGTCGAGCCGGCGTGTGCGTCGGCCTGCCCGGTGGCGGCTTTGAGGAAGACGCCGGACGGGCCGGTGACGTACGATCCATACCGCTGCCTGGGATGCCGGTACTGCCAGCTGGCCTGCCCGTTCCAGATCCCGCGCTTCGAGTGGCACAGCCCCCTGCCGGTCATTACGAAGTGCAATCTGTGCGCGGAGCGCCTGGCGAAAGGCAAGAAGCCCGCCTGCGTCGAGGCCTGCCCGGTCCAGGCCCTGCAATTCGGCCCGCGGGATCAGATCCTGGCCGCGGCCGCCTCGCGCATCGCCGACAATCCGGAACGGTACGTGCCCGCCATCTACGGTGTGGAGGAAGCCGGTGGGACGTCCTGGCTGTACGTCTCCGACGTCCCCTTCGAAGAACTGGGGTTTCCCGTCGTCGTGCGCGAGCCGCTGCCAGCGTACACCTGGCGGGCGTTGGGCAAGATCCCCGGCGTGGTCGTGGCGCTGGGTGCCACGCTCACCGCCGTCGAGGCGATCGTGCGGCGGCGGATGGAGATGCAGCGAGAGGAGCGTGAGCGGCGATGACCCTGCTCCGTGTGCGTCCGGGACGCGCCCTGTTGTGGCTGCTCGTGGCCGCGGCCGCGGTGACCGCGGCGGTGCGCTACGCATGGGGCCTCGGCGCGGTGACCAACCTGAGTGACCGGTTCCCCTGGGGGTTGTGGATCGGCTTTGACCTGATGAGCGGCATCGCGCTGGCCGCCGGCGGCTTCACGATTGCCGCGGCCGTGCACGTCTTCAAGCTGCACCGCTACCACGGTCTGCTGCGGCCGGCCGTGCTGACCGGCTTCCTAGGCTACCTGCTGGCGATCACCGCCTTGCTGGTCGATCTCGGCCGGCCGTGGAACATCTGGCACCCGTTTGTGATGTGGAATCCGCGCTCGGTGATGTTTGAGGTGGCGTGGTGCGTCATCCTCTACAGCGGCGTGCTGGCCCTGGAATTCGGGCAGGTGGTCCTGCAGCGACTGCGCCAGTGGACGCTGCTGCGGCTCACCCGGCTGGCCCTTCCGCCGCTGGTGATCGCGGGTGTGCTGTTGTCGACGCTGCATCAGTCGTCGCTGGGCTCGCTGTTCCTCATCGTGCCCGGCAAGCTGCATCCCCTGTGGTACACACCGCTGCTGCCGGTGCTCTTCTTTGTCTCAGCGGTGGCGGTGGGGCTCGGGATGGTGACGGTCGAGGCGACGCTCGCCGAGCGCACGTTCCGGCACCGGTTCAACGTTCACCTGTTTACCGATCTGGGCCGGGCCGCGGTCGTCGTCCTCTCCCTGTATCTGGGGCTCAAGATCATCGATCTGACCGTGCGAGGGGTGTGGCCGCTGTTGCTGTCGACGACGATGGAGAGTGTGCTGTTCATGGTCGAGGTCGGCCTCGGGGTTATCCTACCCTTGGTCCTGCTTGCGACACCGGCGGTGCGGTCGCGGCGCGGGCTGGGGGCCGCCTCGTGGCTGATCGTCAGCGGCGTGGTCCTCAACCGTATCAACGTCGCGGTCACCGGCATGGTCCGGAGCAGCCAGGCCACGTACGTTCCGGCCGCGGGCGAATTTCTGATCACCGCCGGGATCGTCGCCGCCGGCCTGCTGGCCTACACGTACGCCGTCCAGTACCTCCCGGTGTTCGAGCATGAGTCATCCGCTCCGGTTCCGGAGGAGGGGCCCGCAATCAGACCTCAACCCGATGGTTCCCCCCGGGGGGAGGCCCTATTGTCAGGACGGTGATGCCGCGTGGATGGAACGTGGCTGCCGGACCGTAGCTTCTGGTCAGACTATCTCCAAGGGGGGGATCGCATGAGCACGAGTACGGCGGTGGCAATCCCGCCGGTGGCAAGCGCACCACGGGAGGACGCCTGGCAGATGGCGCTCCAGCAATTCAACAACGCCGCGGACTTTCTGCCGCTGAAGCGGGGGATCCGGGAGTACCTCGCGTTCCCCAAACGCGAGCTGACGGTGAATTTCCCGGTCAAGATGGACGACGGCTCGGTGCGGATCTTCACCGGGTACCGGGTCCATCACAGCACGGTGTTGGGACCGACGAAGGGCGGGATCCGCTACCACCAGGACGTCACGCTCAATGAGGTCCGGGCGCTGGCGATGTGGATGTCCTGGAAGTGCGCCGTCGCCGGACTCCCCTACGGTGGGGCCAAGGGCGGCGTGGTGGTGAATCCTAAGGAACTATCGGTTGAGGAAGTGGAACATTTGACCCGCCGGTATGCGACCGAGATCAGCATCATGATGAGCCCTGAAGGCGACATCCCCGCACCCGACGTGAACACCACGCCGCAGACCATGGCCTGGATCATGGACACCTACAGCATGCACCATGGGTTCTCGATCCCCGCTGTCGTGACCGGCAAGCCGATTCCCATCGGTGGGTCGCAGGGCCGGTTCGAAGCGACGGGGCGTGGAGTCATGATCGCGGCGCGTGAGGCGGCGAAGGGCTTGGGCATGCCGCTGGCGGGCGCGAAGGTGGCCGTCACCGGGTACGGCAATGTTAGTTCCGTGGGCGCGTATCTGCTGCATGACCTGGGGGCCACGATCGTCGGCGCCAGCGACACCCGGGGCGGCGTCTACAACCCCAAGGGGTTCGACCCACGGGCGCTACTGAAGTGGAAGGCGGAAACGGGGTCGGTGGTGGGATTCCCCGGCACCGAGCGCCTGCCGCTGGAAGACGTCGTGACGCTGCCGGTCGACATCCTCTGCCCCGGCGCGCTGGAAGCGGAGATCAACGCGAAGAACGCGGCGCAGGTGAAGGCGAAGATCATCTCCGAGGGCGCCAACGGGCCGACGACGCCGGAAGCCGACGAGATCCTCGACAAGATGGGCGTGTTGGTCATCCCCGACATCCTCGCCAACGCCGGCGGCGTGATCGTCTCGTACTTCGAGTGGGTCCAGGGGCTGCAGCAGTTCTTCTGGACCGAAGAGGAAGTGAACGCCAGCCTCGAGCGCATCATGGTGCGCAGTTTCGGGCAGGTCATGAAGACCAAACAGCAGCACAGCACGAACATGCGCATCGCGGCGTTGATCCGCGCGATCGAGCGGGTCTCCGAGGCGCTGCTGCTGCGGGGAATCTACCCGTAACAGAGCGGCCGAAGGATCCGCGCACACCGAGAGGGCCGGGCACCAGCCCGGCCCTCTCAACTGACACAACCGGCACGACTCACTCAACTCACACAATCACCTGCGACGTCTTGCTCAAGCAGTAGTTGTGTAGGTTGTGTGAGTCGTGTGAGTCAGGTTATGTCAGCAGGAAGCCGCCGTCGACGATAACGGTCGTGCCGGTCATGTAGTCCGACGCCGACGATGCCAGGAACACCGCGGCCTTGGCGATGTCGTCGGGCACGCCCATCCCCATCGGCATACGCGCCATCGCCGCCTTCGTCATCTGCTCCAGTTCTTCTGGCGTTAGCGGACGGGCGCCGGCGAGCCGTTTGGTTCCCTCCGTGGTGATGCCGCCCGGGGCAATGGCGTTGATCGTGATTCTGTGCGGCGCCAGTTCGAGGGCCAGGTTCTTAGTGAACATCACGACGCCGCCTTTGCTGGCGTCGTAGGCGGCCAGGCCTACCATCGACGGCCGGAACGCGTCGACCGAGGCGATGTTGATGATCTTGCCGCCTGTGCCCTGGCGGACCATCTGCTGCGCGGCGGCTTTGGTCGCAAATGCCAGTCCGCGCAGGTTGACCGCATACACCTTGTCAAACTGCTCCACAGTCATCTGCAGCATCGGCACGACCGGATAGATTCCAGCGTTATTGACCAGCACGCCGAGCGAGCCGAACGCCTCGACGCATCGATCGACGATCCGCTCACCCATGTCCGGCTGGGCCATGTCCGCATGCATCGAGTGGACCTTGCCTGGGCCCGCCGCCAGCGTGGCCGCAGCCTTTGCCGCGACTGCTTCGTCGAGGTCCGCAATCAGCACGTTCGCGCCGCCTTCGACGAACCGCGTGACGATCCCGAACCCGATGCCCATCGCCCCACCGGTCACGATGGTGTTCTTTCCCGTCAGGTCAAACGGTCCCCACGTCCCCATGGCAGTCACCCCTTAGTTAGTCGGCTTCGACGAGTCCCTTACGGATGGCGTACTTGATCAACTCGGCCGGCCGGTGCAGGTCGAGTTTCTCCATGATGTGCTGGCGGTGCGCGGACACGGTCTTCACGGCCAGATGCAGAAGGTCCGCGATCTCGGGACTCGTGTACCCCTCCGCGAGCAGTTTGAGAATTTCTCGTTCCCGCGTGGTGAGCTGCGCGTACGAGTCCGACTCCTCCCCGGCCTCCACCCGGCGCAGATAGTCGCCGACCAGCGACTTGGCCATGGAGGGAAACAGGTAGGTCTCCCCGCGGGAGGCGACCTCAATCGCGTCGACCAGTTCGGCCGGCCGGGCTTTCTTCAGGACGTAGCCGCACGCCCCTGCGCGCAGCATTTGGAAGAGATACTCTTCGTTGTCATGGACGGTCAGGGCGAGGATCTGCGCGTCGGGGAATTCTTCCTTGATGCGGCGCGTCGCCTCGACGCCGGTCATCTTCGGCATGGCGATGTCCATCAATACCACATCGGGATGCAGGGCGCGGACGGCCGCGAGCGCGGCCAGTCCGTCTTCCGCCTCCCCGGCAACTTCGATCCCGGCCGCCGGCTCGAGCAGCGCCTTCAGCCCCGCCCGCACGAGCGTGTGATCGTCGACAATCAGCACCCGTAGGGCCATCAGGCGGCTTCCCCACGCGTCATCGATACCGGCACGACCATCACCACCCGGGTGCCCATCTCCGGCGCCGAGGTGATCTCCAGCGTCCCCCCGAGCAGTTCTACCCGCTCCTGCATCCCCGCGATCCCAAGCCGCCGCCGGTCGGGCGCATGCAGGAAGACCCCGGCATTGAACCCCACCCCGTCGTCCTCGACCTGCAGGCGCACGGTGCCATCGGCCACCATTAGGGTGATGCCGACCGTCCTCGCATGCGAATGCCGCGCGACGTTGGTGATCGCCTCCTGGGCAACGCGAAACACGGTCGTCTCGACCGCCGACGGCAGACGCTGCTGGCCGAATCCCGCGGCCTGGAAGCGGACCTCCATGCCCTGCGCCTCGAGCAGCGTCTTGGCGTAGTGTCGCACCGCGGGGATCAGCCCGAGATCATCCAGCAGCGTCGGGCGGAGATCATAGACGATCTTGCGGACTTCCTCCAGCGCCTCTTCTGCCACGCCCCGGATGGTGCGCAGCGCAGTCTGCAGCCGGACCAGGTCGATGACGCCTTCCTCTTCGAGCGCCGTGAGGTTCATCATCAGCCCGGTCAGCGACTGGCTCACCTCGTCGTGGAGCTCCCGCGCAATCCGGAATCGTTCGTCCTCATGCGCGTGGATGAGCTTGCTGAGCAGTTCCCCGCGTAGGTTGAACAGCCGGCGGTTCTCGATGGCAGTGGCCAGGTGGCCGGCCACGGTCTCCAGCAGCGCAAGGTCCGCCGGCTCAAATGGGGTACGCTCCCGGCGCACCGCGACGATGGCGCCGAGCACCCGATCGGCCATCCGCAGCGGCACGCCCAGGGCGGCGCACCCGGTCGGTGAGACATCCGCCAATGCGCCCCCCGCGGCCCGCGCGACGATAGCGGGGCCGCACGCCGCGAGCACAGCCTCGTCTCCGGCCCAGCCGAGTACGTCAAACCCGCCGGCACCTGTCTGATAGATCGCACACCCATCGGCCTGCACCATCTCGGCAAACGCGCCGGCCGCTTCGGTCATCGCGGCGGCGAAGTCTCCTGCCTCTGCAAGCGTCCGGCTGAAGATGGTCAGCGTGGAGAGCCGCCGGGTCAGATCCTCGATCTGTCTCGACAGCGCCGACGTCGACCGCTGAATGCGGCCGCTCATGTCGTTGAACGCGGCGGCGAGCACGCCCAGCTCATCGGAGGTTTGCACGGCGGCACGGGCCCCGTAGTTCCCTCGGCTGACCTCACGCACCGTCTCGACGATTTCCGAGAGGGGTTCCAGCACGACCCGCCCCAACAGCACGCTGAGGGTGCCCAGCGCCAGCAGGAAGGTGAACCCCACCAGCCCGGTGAGAAGGCGGGCGCTGCTCCGCAGGTGCGCCTCCACGGATTCGGTGTGCAGCGAGACGACCGTGGCGCCGAGAATCCGGCGGCGTGCCGGATGACAGGACTGGCAATCCGGCTGGTTCTGGATCGGTGTCAGGACGACGAGCTGCTGCGCCTGGGGGAGTTCCTCTTTCTGGGCCGTCCCGGTCGCGATGACCTGGGCCAGCGCCGCCGAGGGCCGGACGGCCCCGACCTCACGCGGATCACTGCTGGCCCACACGCGGCTATCGGACGCGTAGATAGCGACGCGGTCGATCATCGGCGCGCGCTCGATGTGGCGGATGATCTCGCGCATCTCCGTCGGGTTATTGTTCACCATGGTGGTGGTCAGGCTGTGCAGGATGGTCTCGGTGAGGGCCTGCGCCATCGCCTCGAACTGCTGCAGGCCCGCCGCCCGCTGGAACAGCAGCAGGGCGTAGATAGAGGTGCCACCGACGCTCAGGAAGATCACGACGATCCACACCGTGATCTTCAGGTGCAGACGCATACTTCACTCACACAACTGACTCAACTCACTCGACTCACACAATCACTTGCCACCCTCACTGCTCACCCGGCGGTGACGCCTCCGGCTGATGGGGCTCTGCCGGTGCAGGCAGTTGTGTGAGTTGTGCCGGTTGTGTGAGTTGTGTGAGTCTCTCGTATTCGGTACGGTGGTCGTGCTCGAGACGCTGCAGGTCCATCCGCCCCGTCCACATCGCCGGATCCATGGGGAAGATGTCGGGGCGGAAATGGGCGTTGTAGAAGTGCCAGATGATGACGGCCAGAATCGCCAGCAGCGCTTCGCCGCCGTGGGCGACGCGCGCCGCCGGGACGATGACTCCGGGCAGCCACCGCGTGACGACTTCGGGCACCCACATGATCAGGCCCGTGGCCGCCATGATGATGGTGCCCCAGACGACCGCCCAGTATTCGAACTTCTGGCGGTAGTCGTAGCGGCCGAAGGCCGGCTTCGTCGCGCGCAGCCCGACCAGGTAGGCGATATCGCCGAGGATGTTCCGCACGTCGCCGAAGGCGACCCCCATGTCGCCCCGCTCACGCCCGGCGAGCCGTGCGGCCACCACCGCGCCGGCATGGTAGAGCGCCTCGAGGATCAACACGACCGCGAAGAAGCGGTGGATCGTGCGGACCCGCTCGATCCCACCCAGCAGGACAATGATGCGCTCGGCCCACGCCGTGTAGAAGTACTTCTGCGGCAACCCGGTGAACGCCAGGACGTTGAACGAGATGATCAGGATGACGTGTTCGATCCGCTGCGGCAGCGTGAAGCGGACGACGGTCTCCGTGGTTTTGCCGGTGTCGACCATCTCGGCGCTCATGGACGTGTCCCCCGCAGCCGGTCGGTGGCCCACCGGCTCAGATCCAGCACCGTGAGCACGATGAGGAAGCCGACCACCGACGGAATGAGCACGCTGTAGAAGATCTGCACGTACCAGACCAGCGGCGCGGCACCTGGCCCGGGGGTCTTGTGCTCGGTCCAGGCGGCCGCGAAATACTGGCCGGCCGTGGGATGGCACTGCCGGCAGGTCGTGAGCAGGTTCGCCTGATTGACCCGCGACGCCGGATCACTCGCGGCCCGGATGTCATGCTCGCCGTGGCAGTCGGTGCACACCGCCGCCGGGGCCGGTCCGGCCGGCGTCGTCAGCTTGTACAGCGTCGTCGTGACCCCGTGGAACTCCTGACTGTAGCTCTCGTACACGGGACGCAGCCCGTACTTCTCAATGATCCGGGCGGCGGCGTGGCAGGTCCCGCACATCTGCGGGATGTTGTTCCGATACGCGCCGCTCGTCACCCGTGCCGCGTCGTGCGGGTTGTGGCAGGACGTGCACAGCGGGACGTCATCGAATCCCATCCTCACGGCCCGGCCGTGCACGCTCTGGGAGAACTGCTCTGCCCGGTCGGCATGACACGTCTGGCACACCGCAGTCGCCTGCTTCTGAAACTCCCGCAGTGTCTTGACCGTCAACGCGGGGTGGGGAATCTCGACGTTGGCCGGATGGCAGGTCGCACACGTCAGCGCTTTGCCGTGCGGTGACGCCGCGAAGCGCTTCGGGTCGATGGTGACCGAAACGACCTCGGTGCTGGGCAGGGTCAGATTCATGCCGGGGGCGGTATGGCACGCCAGGCAGGCTTCATTGTCGCTGTTCTGGGCACCGGCCGGGCCGCCGGCGAGGAGGATGACCGCTGCCGCCGCGAGGATGAGAGGGACAAAGCGGACGAAGCGCACCTGTTGCACCCGTTCCCCACTATAGGAGGGCCCCCGCGTGCGGCCATCGGGCGACCGTCCGATTTGCCTTACCGGCATGCGGTATGGATCAGCGACACGACGAAGGTAGCCACGGCCGCCGTCGCCACGATCATGACCAGCATGCCGATCCATTCCCACCGAGTCTGACGCTGTTCCGTGTCTGTCACCTCACCGTGCAAACAGCACGACGTACGTCGCGTACAGACCCGAAAGCACCAGCGCCGCGCCGATGACCACGGTCGCCAGCTGGACGACAAGCGCTACTCCATCGGCGACCTGCAGCCGCGCTGTGCCTCCCGTTGCCCTGCGGACGGCGACGTGCCGCAGCCGGCTGGCGCCGGCCACTGTCAGGAACACGCCTGCCGCCACCAGCGACCAGAACACCAGGAACGCAAGAGCAATACCGACCGGGTTCATCTACGTCCCCCCCTTTTCACCCTGCCTGCCGTACATCTGCCATCGTCTGATCGGACTCGGGAGCCGCGGCGGTAATCGCCTCGACGATCGCGGCCAGCCTGTGCGCGGCGCAGCCGTGTCCGTCGTAGAGGCGCATCTCCTCTGCCATTGGATCGAGCACCAGGATCCGGACAGGTTCGCAGGTGCGGATGATCTCGGTAATTCCCAACGGGTGCTCGCGCTCGACGATCGTGTCGGTCACGACCACGTCGGGATGGCTATCGGCGATCGCCGCCAGGGCTTTGGCCGGGTTCTCCTCGGCGCCGGCCAGCACCATGCCCTCGCGCTTCAGCAGCGCGGCGATGGCCTGCGCGAAGAGTGGGTGACTGTACCAGATGAACACCTTGGTCCGCACCGTCGTCGCCTCCACCTTCAGCGTAGGCGTGGATGCGCCGGCATCCCATCGAGTGGCGGGGTGATCCGAGACGGCGAGTTACGGCTATGCCGCGAGCATCAACTGGAGGAGGTGAGGTCGCTGGCAGGACTGCTCGTGGACGGTACTTTCGACTAGTCCGGCGGTGGCCGAAACGGATAACCTGTAGCCGTTCCGGACGGTTCCCGGTTACCGGCTTCCGGTTTCCTTCACAAGGATCTAGGACCCAGGCGGGGTTACCAGACCCGTCCGAACGGCATAGAGAGCGGCCTGGACGCGGTTCTGCAGGTGGAGTTTCTCGAGAATGTTGCGAAGGTGATTCTTGACCGTGTTTTCGGTGATCTTGAGCGCGTAGGCGATCTCTTTGTTCGCCTGGCCGGCGGCCACCAGTTCCAGGACCTGCCGCTCGCGCCCGGTCAGCGGGTGCGTCTCCTGCGGCGTGGCGAGTTCCTTGAGGATCTTGCCGGCCATCGCGGGGGCGATGGGCACCTCCCCGCGCTGGACCTGCTGCACGCTCGCGATCAGATGGTCGGGGTCCACGTTCTTGAGCAGGTAGCCCTGGGCGCCTGATTTGATCGCCTCGAACAGATCGTCGTCGGTTTCGGACACCGTGAGCATCATGATCCGGACATACGGCATCTCCGCGGTGATCTGTTTCGTCGCCGCCAGCCCGTCCAGCTGGGGCATCTTGATGTCCATGAGGATCACGTCGGGCATCAACTCCCTCGCTCTCTCCACCGCCTCGGCGCCGTCGGCGGCTTCACCCACCACGTCCATCTCGTGATCCCGCAGCAGCGCGGCCACACCCCGGCGGAACAAGGCGTGGTCATCGACAAGCAGAACGCGGATCCGTTCCATCGCTAGCCTCCCGGCATGTGCAGCCTGACCTTCGTCCCCCGTCCCGGCGCGGTCGTGATGGTCAGGGATCCGCCCACGCTTTCCGCCCGTTCGCGCATGGTCAGCAGCCCAAAGCGCATCCCCTGACTCGCTTCGACTTCGGCGAGATCAAACCCGTGACCGTTGTCGGACACCGTGACGTTGGTGCCTCCGCCCTCGTGGTCAAAGCGCACCTGCACCGCGCTGGCCTGGGCGTGCTTGCGGACGTTGGCCAGGGCCTCCTGCACGATTCGAACGACCTGCGCTTCCACCGCCGGCGCCAGCGTAATGCCATCCGCGGCCTCAAGGGTCGCCGTCAATCCGGTCTGTTCCCGGAAGCGTTCGAGGTACCCCCGCAGCGTCGCGACGAGACCGTCCCCCTGCGGCGCCGTGCGGAGGCTGAGGATCGCCTGTCGCACATCCTCGTACGCGCCCTGCACGGCGCTGCGCATCTGCCCGAGCTCTTCGCCCGCTTCAGGGGCCCGCCCGCGGGCGATGAGGTCTTCCGCCACCTTCGCTTTGATGTTCACGTACCCCAGCACCTGCCCGAGGCTGTCATGCATCTCGCGGGCCAGCCGGTCGCGCTCTTCCAGGATTGCCAGACGGCGGACCTGCTCGAAGAGTTCCTCGGTCCGCTCCTTGACTTTGCCTTCCAGTTCGCGGTTCCACGCCGCTGCACTGTCAGCCGCCCGCCGCGCCACGTCGAGGGCCTGCTCCTGCGCCCGCAGGCGGCCGTCCTGGGCGTCGGCAAGCTGCCGGGCGTACTCCACGTCGAACACGCGGAGGATGCGGACACCGAAGACGGCGATGGCCACCGCGAGGGCCGCGCGGAAGACCTGCGGCGGGATCCCAACCACGGAGAGGAACGCATCGTAGTTGAGCCAGGACGCCGGCGCAAACATGGCCGGCGGCACGATGATTCCGGCAATGACGCCGTTGGCCACAAACGCCCAGGCCATCCACCGGCAGTCGCGGGCAATGCGACGGTATCCGGAGACCACAAACCTCCGCCCCTGCACGAAGAGCGCGGCGGCGGCAAACAGCGAGGCCGGCAGGTAGATGACGTAGCGCACCCAGATGTCGGCCACCGTCATCGACGGCACCCACCCGGTCCCCGTGGCGCTCGAGGCGACGGTAACCCCGTCGTGGCAGCGAAGACACGACGCATCGGTCGGCGTCCAGCTCGCGGTCGTCAGCGGATTGAGGTGCGGGCCGATCGCCCAGTTGGCCAGCCAGAACACCAGCAGGGCCAGCGGGATCCAGCGGATCCAGCGGTAGGCCGGCGCGAGGTACCCGATCAGCGTGGTCCCAAACACGGCCAGCAGAACGGTCGACGTGGCGAACAGAGTCAGCCGCACGACGCGCAGCGTGGAGGCCACCGCGGGATCCAGAGGCCAGGGCAGCAGCAGCCACATGTCGATCCACTCGACGGCGGCGTGCAGCAGCCCAAACGCGGCCAGGTACTTCAGGCTCTGGGCCAGCCGCAGTTCGGTGCTGCGCCGGGCCTCCAATGCGATGGCCAGGCCCATGGCAAAGAACGCCAGACCGTAGATGAAGAACACTACGACTAAGCGGGGAACCGGCACTGTTTCGCCCCCACAGCCATCGTAGGGTTCCAGCCGCGGCGGTCGCCATCGGCCAGCAGCCCGAATGAAGATAGGGCCCCGACTCGATGTGGCCCTCAGGCTCAAATTCCTAGAATCAGGGCGTGGCCCGGGCGCTGACTGCGGCTGGACTTGTCATCATGGCGGCGGCCATAGCGGTGGCGCTGGTGGCCAGCACAGGCGGCCCACAGGCCCCACCGGGAAGTCCCGTCCACCTGCCGTCCGTCCTCGCGGGGCAGTCCCTCATCTCGTCGGTCCGAGGTGCAGACGCGCAGGATCAGGTCGCCCGGCTGCACGGCAAGTCCATCGACATCACCGACGCCCTCGTCGGTCAGTACCGCGGCGGGATCACCCTCTGGATCAGCGTGTCGGAGTCCGCGCTGAAGGCATCGTCGCTCCTTTGGGCCATGAACCGCCGCATGGCGGGTGGGACGGCGACGTTCTCGGCGCCGAGGCCGGCGCAGCGGCACGAGCGGACGGTGTTCCTCACGCAGGGCATCGGGCTGGAACACGTCTACTTTCAACGCGGTGCACACGTCGTCTGGCTTGCCGCACCTGCAGGCACCGTGGAGCGCGCGCTCGATGACCTCCTGACGGAGCACCAGTGACACCCGAACCCGAGTCGAATTCCCCGCCCCGGCCCGGCCACCGGCAGGCCCTTCGATCGTGGCTCGCACGCCAGCCCCGGATTTGGATCGTCCTCGGTGCGATCGTGCTGGGAGGGGCCGCCGCAGTCGTCGCGTTCGGCGGGTACACCATCGTCGACTACACGATGACCAACCCGGCGTTCTGCCGGTCCTGTCACATCATGGAGACGGCATGGACGAGGTGGGCGAGCAGCGAGCACCGCAAGGTAGATTGCCACGCCTGCCACCAGCAGAGCGCAACCGAATCAGCCCGGCAGGTCATCGTGTTTGCCTTACGCCACCCCGAGCGCGTCGGGAAGCACGCTGACGTCCCGGCCGGCCGCTGCAGAGACTGCCATGCCAGCGGCGATCCTACCTGGCGGCAGATTGCCGAAACCGCCGGCCACGTCGTGCACGCCCAGAACAGGGGCATCGAGTGTGTGGTCTGTCACTCGACGGCCGTGCACCGGCTGAAACCGGTGGTCACGATCTGTGCGAACTGCCACGTCGCCCAGGCCGAGGGCGCGCGGGCGATCAAAATCACGCAGATGGCGGACTTCCACTGCGTAGACTGTCACCAGTTCCTGCGTGAGAACAGCCCGCTGCGGCCGACACAGCTAACCTGCCTGCAGTGCCATCAGACAATCCCGCCAAAGCGGACGGTGGGATGGCCCGCGGGGGGGCCCATGTCGTCGCTGGCCTGCGGCACCTGCCACAAACCGCACGAGAAGGCACAGCCGGTGGTCACCTGCACGTCGTGCCACCCGGCGCCGAACCCCGCTATTCACCCGAGGGAGACTGTGACGGCCGGCGCACGATCGTACACGGCCTGCACGGCCTGCCACCAACCCCATCGCTGGACTCTGCGATGAAAAACGGCCGCGGCCGGTGCCGCGACCGCTGACGATTCAACTCGTTATCTAACGGCCAGACCCAAGTAGAACGGCCAGATCACCAGTGCCAGGACGGCCTTCCACCAGATCAGCTACGCGAAGGCGATGGTGAACAGCCACCCGATGCCCTCTCCCTCTTAGGACTTTCTATTCCCCCATCAGCATGTGCGCCGGGTAGGCGTGCAGAAGGTCGCGGTCGTCTACCGCGATCACGCCGTCGACCGTCCACAGCAGCT
>DATDQT010000045.1:0-2192 GCA_035292085.1 bacterium | reverse complement strand
TCCCGCAAGCGATCCAGGGCGGCGCGCTGCGCGGGCGTGAAAATCGCGAAGATCTGATCGGCGATCGCCTGCGTGACCTGGCGATCCTCGGGAGAGGTGTCCCGCAGCACCTTCAGCAGAGGGAGAATCTGCCGGGCCTGGTCGCCGGTCAACTGCTGATCACCGCTCCGCTCCAGCGCCATCACCGCCAGCGCCGCGCCCACCGCCGGATCGCCGCGCTCCGGCTGGGTCTGCGTTGCACCGCCGCGACTGCAGGCGGCCAGCGAGAGAAGAGCGATCAGCACGAGCGCTGCCTGCTTCATCGCCTACTCGTGACGCAGCGCCTCGATCGGGTCCAGTCTGGCCGCCCGCTGGGCCGGATACAGTCCAAAGAAGACGCCGACCGCGACAGCAAAGGAGAAGGCCAGTAGTACGGCCTGCGGCGACAGCAGGGTGGCCCAGCCGGCGAGTCGCGTGATCAGCCGTGAGCCGACGACGCCCAGGAGGATGCCGACGATCCCGCCGCTGACGCTGAGGGCGACGGACTCGATGAGGAACTGCATCAAGATGTCGCGCATCCGCGCCCCCACCGCTTTGCGGATGCCGATTTCGCGTGTGCGTTCCGTGACCGAGACCAGCATGATGTTCATGATGCCGATGCCGCCGACGATCAGCGACACCGCGGCGATGCCGCCCAGCAACATCGTCATCGTGCGGGACACGCCGGTGAAGGCCTGCAACACGTCCGCCTGGCTGCGGACGGAGAAGTCGTCGTCGCGCGTGGGCCCCAGCCGGTGGCGCTGGCGCAGCAGGTCGCCGAGGGCGGTCTGGGTGTCCGGCATCGCGCCCGGGGAGGTCACCTGAACGTAGATCGTGCGCACGTAGTCGACCCCGAACAGCCGCCGCTGCGCCGTCGTCAGCGGGACAAACACGATGTCGTCCCGATCGAAGAACCCCGTCGCCCCCTTCGGCTCCATGATGCCGATGACGGTGAAGGTGACCCCGCGAATCTTGATCTGCTGCCCCAGCGGGTCGGTGTCGGGGAAGAGCTCGCCGGCCACCGTCTGCCCCAGCACGGCGACCTTCGCCCGCCGGCGCATGTCCGCGTCGCTGATGAACGACCCCGCAGCGGGGTGGAAGCTGCGGACGGCGGGGAACTGGGGGGTCACAGCCGAGACCTGCGTGTAGACGTTCTGCTCCCGGAAGACCACCTGCGCCGGGCGCTGGAGTTCTGCGCTCACGCCGGTGACGTTGGGGACCTCCTCCTGAATCGCCTCGGCGTCCTCCAGCGTCAGCGTCCGGACCTGGCCCGTCGTGGCAATGCCGCCGAATTGTTGCGTCCCCGCAAACACCGTGAGGAGGTTACTCCCCAGCGACTCCACCTGCTCCGTGACAGCCTGGCGCGCGCCCTGGCCGATCGCCACCATCGCCACGACGGCCCCCACGCCGATGATCACGCCCAGCATCGTCAGCAGGGAGCGCAGGGGGTTCGCGGCGATGGACCGCAGCGCGATGCGGATGCTGACCGGCAGGTTCATCTCGCCGACGCTCCGACCCCGCCCGGTCGGCGGCGGAGGGGTTCGTCGCGTACGATCCGCCCGTCCCTGAACTGGACGAGCCGGCGCGCATGCGCGGCAATCTCCGCGTCGTGGGTGACCAGGACGATGGTCATCCCCTGGTGCGAGAGACGTTCCATCAGGCTCATGATCTCTCCCGCGGCGGTGGAGTCCAGATTGCCTGTAGGCTCGTCCGCGAGGACGATCGCCGGGGACATCACGATGGCCCGGGCAAACGTGACACGCTGCTGCTCCCCACCGGAGAGCTGGGTCGGCAGATGGCGGGCACGGGCCCGCAGGCCGACCGCGTCCAGCGCCGCCAGGGCCCGGGTGCGGCGATCCGCCACTCCCGCGTAGACCATCGGCAGCTCTACGTTCTCCACGGCGGGTGTGCGCGGCAGTAGGTTGTACGACTGGAAGACGAAGCCGAAGCGGCGGTTGCGCAGCCGCGCCAGGGCGGTGTCACCGAGCGTGGTGACATCGACCCCCTCGAGCCGGTAGGTCCCGGCGGTGGGCCGGTCCAGGCACCCCAGGATGCTCATGCAGGTCGACTTGCCCGAGCCGCTGGGGCCCATGATGGCCACGAACTCCCCGGGGTCGATGGTCAGCGTCACGCCCCGCAGGGCCGGCACTTCCAGCCCATCCATCTGGTAGACC
>DATDQT010000044.1:0-3616 GCA_035292085.1 bacterium | reverse complement strand
TCCGACGGCCGTCTGCGTAGGCGCGTGAGGACGATGGTCCCCGCCGCCGCCAGGGCCTGCCCGATCGCCGGGACCCGCCGGAGGACGATCTCCGCCGCAAACACGGCCAGTGCCGCACCCGCCAGCACCGGCCAGGCGGGGACGGATTGCGGCGCGCCGCGGCCGGTCGACGCGAACACCTGCTTGGGATCCTCGAGGACGCGACCCCCGGTGGCCTCGATGATCTGCAGCAGGACCTGCCGGTTCACGTCGACATCCCGGAGTTCGCTCGGATACGGCACCACGAAGCCTCCGGTGCGCCGGCCGACAAGGCGGCCCTGCACTCGCGCGACGGCCGTGACCGCGTACGCGCCCGCCGAGGCCACGCCGATCCGGCCTTCATACCGTCCCGCGGCGACCTGGACCAGCGAGACATCGCCGGCTGTGCCGGGCCCGGTCACCCGCGCGGTCACCTGCAGCCCATCGACCGGTGCGCCCTCGTCGGTGAACGCATCGAGGAGCACGGCCGCCGCACTGCCCCGGCGCTCGAGCGTCAACTGCAGTCCCTCGGACTCCTCGCGCATCGCCCAGGCGGTGACCTGCGACCAGAAACGCGCCAGATCCCTCCACGACATCCACTCCGCGGCCCACCGCGGTGTGGCATCTGAGGTGAACGCGACGGCCCGTCCCAGCCCGTACTGCCAGGTCGCGAGGATCGGATCATCGTGCGGGGAGGACAGGTGCAGCGCCCCGGCGGGCTTGGGCGCGGTCGCCACGTAGCCGCGCAGCGGCGGCAGCGCGCTCAGTCCCTCAAGGAGGTCCGTGCGGGCGGCTTCGGGCACAAATCGCTCTTCGACCAGATACGCCCTGGACGCAAGCAGGGCTTCCGCGGTCACGATCTGGGGGATGGTGTACAGATCCCGCGCCTCGTACGAGCGGCCCTGTCCCCACCGGGCGATGTTCCCCATGATCTGGCTGTCCGCGTCCTTCCCCACGGCCACCGACGACACGGTAATCTTGTCGCGCGCCATCTTCGTCACCAACCCTTCGAAGTCACCAGGGTCGGTCTGGCCGTCGGAGATGGCAATGACGTGGCGGATCTTCGCCGGCGAGCGGCGCAGGTAGTTGTGGGCGAGGGCGAGGGCCGGATACATGTCGGTGCCGCCGCCGGCGGTCAGCCGGGACACGCGGTCGAGAACCTGGTCGCGAAATCGTGCCTGGGTTGGGGTAACCAGCCAGCGCGCCTCCTGGTCGAACGCGACGATGCCGATCACGTCGCGCTCGCCCATCAGGTCGATGACCGATTGGGCCGTCTCCTTCGCAAGCTCGACCTTTGCCAGTTCCTGCCCGAATGGGCCCATACTTCCCGACGTGTCGATGACGAGCATGACGGCCATCGATGGAATGGCCAACCGGTGGCGCACGTCCATCGAGACCGGCAGGGCCTCTTCCAGCGGCGTGTTCGCATAGCCGCCGACCCCGTAGCTGCGCGGGCCGCCGGCGACCACCAGCCCGCCGCCGAGCCGCCCGACGAAGTCCCGCACCGCCGCCATCTGCGCGGGGGACAGCCGGGTGGCGGACACATCGTCAAACACGAGCGCGCCCACGCCGCGAAACTGCGCGGCAGAGGAGGGCAGTGCTTCCGGTGTCAACGCCTGCACCTTCCAGGCTTGGGCGCGCAGGACCCGCAGCAGAGGCCCGCCGGCGCCCACGTACCAGACGACGGGCCGACCCCGGACGACCACCAGCGCCGCCGCGTCGTTGTTGGCCGCTGTTCCGTCGGGATCGGCCGTGATCGACGCCGCGTACCGCACCCAGCCTTCGGTCCGGGCGACCCGGTCAAACGTCACCACCGTCCGTCCCGGTTCGACCGCCACGGTCCGTTCGGCAAAGACCGCATCCTGCTCGGCGACCCGCAGCCGAACCACGGCGCGCGCCGTGGCGCGCAGGATCACGCGGACGGCGAATTGGGCGCCGACGGGCACGTCATCCGGAGCGACGACGTCTTCCACGAGGACCTCGGTGTCGGTACTCGGCGACAGCGGCAGGACCGAAATCTCAATGTCCTGGCTTCGGGCGAGCGCGAGGGCGCTGGGCAGATCCCCGGTGTTGGCGTTGCCGTCGGTGGCCAGCACGATCCGGCGTGCGCCGGCTCCCGGCAGCGCCAGCATCGCCGTGCGGATGGCCCGCGCGAGATCCGTGGCCGTCCCATCGGGGACCGCCGCGAAGGTCAGCCGCGGCGACTCTCCCGGCGTCTCATCCACGACCGCATCGGCCCCGAAGACGACTGAGCCGGCGCGGTCGCCGGGCGTCTTCGCCCGCATGGCTTCCAGCGCAAATGCGGCGGCCGCGCTCCGTGACGCGACTGGCACGCTGGCGGAATGATCCATGGCAAACATGACAGTCAGTCCCGTGCCCCGCAGCGCGACCTGCGGGCCGGCCAACGACAGGATCAGCAGCACAAACAGCAGGGCGCGCAGGACGAGGACACCGCGGCCCACCCGGCGGCCTCGCGTCACGGCCAGGAGGCCGGGAATCGCCAGTAAGAACAGCAGCGCCCACGGAGCGGCGAACCGGACGATGCTCATCGCGCCCTGCCTCGGCGATCGCCAGCGGCGCGAGGACTGACGGGAGCGGTCCGGGGCCGCAGCGGACCGCGCGACGCGGTCGTGCGGGGCAGGCCGCGAATCCACAGCAGCCATTCCGCCGCGAGCAAGATCAGGGCGCCGGCGATGAACAGCCCCCAGAGGTCGGCCAGCCGCCGGGTGTCGGTTGTCCGATCCGCCGGTGGGCCGGCTCCCGCGGCGGACACCGGCGCGATGTCCGATTCCTCAGCGGGCGCGACGACGGCAAACACCCGCGTCGTATTTCCGCTGGTAAAAGTGTAGACGCCGGCGCGGTCCAGCGCCGGCACGACAAATCGCCCGCCGGCCGCCGACACACTCACGCGGCCCGATGGACCCTCGAGCACCGCAGCGGCGCGATCGCGGGCGGGCAGGATCAGCGGGGACCCGGCGGGCAGTACCGCGTCCGCGCCGGCGAGCCAGGTCACCGCGTTCTGGAGGAAGATGGGAAACGCCACGTGGAGCGCAAGATCCGACTGGTCCAGCGCAAAGCCCATGACCACCGCGCGTATACCGTTGCCGTCGTATGCCCAGATTAACGGGACCTCGCCCGCCACGAGCACCTCGCCGCCGCGGACCTGCAGATCGAGCGTCTCGAGGATGCGGACCGCGCTCAGATCCACGTACCGCGTGACGGAGTGCACGGCCGACACCTGCACCACGGACGGCCGCGGCACCGTGCCGCCGCTGGTGATCGGCAGGTTCGTCGGGATGGTGCCGATGAGCAGGAAGTTGCCGGGTGGCAGGGTGACCGTACCCCGCCGATCGAGCACGACCAGGTCGGCGGCGGCCAGTTGCTCCGGCGTCACGCCGCTAGTGCGGGCGACGCGGACCGGCAGCACGGCCAACGCTTCCATGAGGGCACGGTTTGGCGCGCCGACGACGAGCACCCTGGGCCGTGGAGTGCCGGCGATGGCCGCGGCCGTATTGTCGACGGCCAGGGCATCGGTGATATCGAGCCGGGCACGCAGCACACCCGACCCCTCAACGGCCGTTGAGACCACCGCCTCGCC
>DATDQT010000043.1:0-10155 GCA_035292085.1 bacterium | reverse complement strand
ATCCTTGGGGCATATGATGAAGCCGGCCGTCTCCAGTACATTGCCCACTGCGGGGGCGGATTCACCGACGCGGAGCTGCGTCGGGTGAGGAAACTCCTCGACGACCGCCTCAGCAGCACGAGTCCATTCGCGGACGCGCCGCCGGCGACGAACGAGATCCCGACCTGGGTGAAGCCCGAGCTGGTTGTCGAGGTCGAGTACGGCGGATGGACACGCGAGGGGTACCTGCGTTTTCCGGTCTACAAAGGCCGGCGCGCCGACAAGCCGGCGGCCGAGGTCCGTCTGGAACGGCCGGCCCAATTACCATGGGAGCCGGAAGCCGGAACCAAAACGCCGGGGACAGATCATCGAGGTACGGGGCCCGGGGCACGGGGCGCGGTCCAAGCCACACCCCGAACCCCTAAACCCCAAGCCAAGGAGCGAGTGGAATCTGCGTTGGCGAAGGCCAAGGTCCCGGTTCAGTTCACCAACCTGGACAAGGTCTTCTGGCCGCGGCAGGGGTATACGAAAGGCGATCTCATCGCGTACTACCTGGCGGTAGCCGACGTCATCCTGCCCCATCTGAAGGACCGGCCGATCACGCTGCGCCGGTTTCCCAATGGGATCGCGGGGGAGAGTTTCTACCAGAAGGACTACCCCGACGCGCCGGAGTTCGTCGAGATCGTGCGCATCTGGACGGAGAGTTCCAAGACGACACTGGCCGCACCCGTGTGCAACAACCTCCCCACCCTGCTGTGGCTGGCCCAACTGGCCGATATCGAGATCCACACGTGGTTCAGCCGGACGGCCCCAATCCGCCGGGCCGAAGGGGGACCCGCTGGAACGGAGTTCGGTCGGTCCGAACGCGATCTCCGCGAGAGTGTGCTCAACCGGCCGGACTACGTCGTGTTCGACATTGACCCGTACCTCTTTCCGGACAACAAACTCCCCCAGCGCAAGGGGGAGAAGGATCCCGAGTACTCACGCCGAGGGTTCGACGCGGCCACCGAGGCCGCACTGCTCCTGCGGGGGGTCCTTACGCATCTGGGTCTGGAGAGCTTCGTGAAGACGTCAGGAAAAACCGGGCTGCACGTCTTCGTGCCCATCCAGCGGCGGTATACCTTCGATCAGACGCACGCCGTCGCCAAGACGATCACCCAGTACCTGGAGGGACAGCATGCCAAGAAAGTGACCACCGCGTGGGCCGCGGAGAAGCGGGTCGGCAAGGTGTTTCTCGACTACAACCAGAACCGGATCGGCGCGACGCTGGCCGGCGCGTTCAGCGTCCGGCCGACGCCCGACGCCGGCGTGTCCTGGCCGGTGACCTGGAAGGAACTCGAGGCCGGATTCGACCCCCTGGCGTTCAATGTCAAGACGGTCCCCGCCCTGATCAAAGGGCGCCGCGACCCGTGGCGGACGCTGCTGGACAACCCGCAGCGGCTTGAAAAACACCTGACTTCGTAAGCCGGGGCAGCCGCCGGGGGCGTTCACGCGTCGGCCGCGGGTGGGGCGGTGCCGGTCGCCAGCCTCCGAATGAACGGTTTGGCGGCGGCCAGGGCCCGCGCGCGATGGCTGATGCGGTTCTTCGCGGCCATCGACAGCTGGGCCATCGTCTTGCCCTCCTGCGGCAGGAAGAAGATGGGATCGTAGCCGAATCCGCCGGACCCCCGGGGCGCGGTCAGGATCTGGCCTTCGCACACCCCCTCGAACGTCCGCACGCCGCCGTCGGGCAGAGCGACGGCGACCACGGCCCGATAGCGTGCGGTGCGGTCGTCCGGCACCGTTCCGCGCAGCAGTCGGAGGAGCTTCGCGTTGCGCGCGGCGTCGTCGGCTCCGTCGGCGGCGAAGCGGCTCGACAACGGTCCCGGAGCTCCCCGCAGCGCATCGACCTCGATCCCCGAATCGTCGGCGACGGTGACCCGGGCCGTCAGACGGGCGACGGTGAGGGCCTTGCTGATCGCATTTTCCGTGTACGTGCTGCCCTCTTCGCGCAGCGGCGGAATCTGCGGGAAGGCCGACAGCGAGTACACCTGTACAGGCAAATCGGCCATCAGGTCCAGGAATTCGCGGACTTTGCCTTCGTTGCGCGTGGCGAGCACGATCTCGAGGGGCGCCCAACTGACGGGCTGCGGGCGCCCTCGCCGTGTTGGTGATCGCTTACGGCTTCGGGGTCGGCTGGAGGACATCGGCAAGGACGCGCGTTTGGTAGACGATCAGCTGCTGAATCCCCCGTTCGGCCAGCGCGAGCATCGCCTGCATCTCGTCGCGCGTAAACGGCAGGCCCTCGGCGGTCGTTTGAAGTTCGACGATGCGGCCGGCTCCGGTCATCACGAGATTGAGGTCCGCGCGCGCTCGGGAGTCTTCCTGAAAATTCAGATCCAGCCGGGTCTCCCCTTCTACGATCCCGGCGCTGGTGGCCGCAAGAAAATCCCGAACCGGCCATACGGCCAGCGCGCCCGTCTTGCGCAGGACGTGCAGCGCGTCGACCAACGCGACGAACGCTCCGGTAATGGCCGCCGTCCGCGTCCCCCCGTCCGCCTGGAGCACGTCACAGTCCAGCCAGACGGTCCGCTCCCCGAGTTTGTCCAGGTCGATCGCCGCGCGCAGCGATCGACCGACCAGCCGCTGGATCTCCTGCGTTCGGCCGCTGGGCCGGCCGATTTCGCGCGGTGTGCGCTCGTTCGTCGCACGCGGCAGCATCCCGTACTCGGCGGTGATCCAGCCGTGTCCGGCTCCGCGGAGCCACTGCGGCACCCGTTCTTCGACGCTGGCGGCGCACAACACGCGGGTATCGCCGAGCTCGATCAGCACGGATCCTTCCGCGTGCTTGAGGTAGTGGCGGGTGATCGTGACCGGGCGCATCTGATCGCCCTGGCGTCCGTCCGGCCTCGGCATGCCGAACCCTTTCGCGGCGCCGGAGAACGATTCCTGGACGGCCCTGCGGACCGTCGAGAAGTGGGTCAGCCCACTAGTTCCCCACAGGCACCGGATAGACGGCGAGGAAACGGGCGATGCCCCGATGAATGGCCTGGGAAACTTTCTGACGGAACGCGACGTCACGCAGGCGGGCTTCGTCGTCGGGATGCGAGATGAAGGCGGTCTCCACCAGGACCGAGGGCATGCCCGGTTCGCGGAGCACGACGAAGTTCGCCGTCTTCACCCCGCGGCTGGGGATGCCCAGCAGCACGCCGAGTTCGTCCTGGATCATCTGCGCCAGGGCGAGACTCTGCGGGGTCAGATAGTACGTCTCTGACCCATTCACCGCGGTTCGGGCATGGGCATTCGCATGGATGCTGACCATGATCGTCGCGCCGCGTTCGCGGGCGATCTTCGCCCGGTCGAACAGGTCGACAAACACATCGCTGTCGCGCGTCATGACCGTCCGAATCCCATCCTTCGCCAGCAGGTCCCGCAGCCGCAGGGAGACATCCAGCACCACGTCGGACTCCCGCAGCCCAGTCGGACCGATCGCGCCCGGGTCCTTCCCCCCATGGCCGGCGTCAATCGCCACGACGTGGCCGCTGCGCGCGGCCGCGGCATCCGCCAGGTCGATGATGATCCGGCCCTCTGCCTGGTTCACCAGGTAGTTCGTCTTCCGCTTCAGGGTCACGACGACGCGTGTGACCGGTGGGTCCGCCGTGAACTGCGCCCCGCGAATGACGACGATCACCGGCCCGTCGACGGGGATCTCCTGCTTGACCGGAATGAACACCGCGCCCTCAATGTCGATGGCGAGGCGGTCCGGAAAGACGAACTCGCGGACCTTGTACTGCATCGACCCCGTCCCTTCAATCGTGATCCGTCCGGCGGACCCGACGGCCTCATAGGACACAGTGAGAATCTTCAGCCCGTCCTGAGGCTGCGTGGACACAGGCGGCGGGGCCCCCGGCGGCGGGGCGGGAGCCGGTGCGGGTGAGGCAGCTGGTGGGGGGGCCGCCGCGCTGGCGGGCGGGGCGGCCGGGCCCGCGGCGGCGGCTTTGGGCTGCAATTCCAGCGTCACCAGATACGACGTGACCGAGGACGTGACGCGGATGTCGACGGGTTCGGTGAGATCGAAAACGAGCCGGGTCACATAGGGCTGGATCTGGAACTGCGCCGAGCGCATCCGGGCCACGCCGCCGGCGTTGACGGCGACTTCCCGCTCCGTGGTCCGCAGCGCCGCGTTGAGGAAATCGACGACCAGCCGTTCAGGATCATGGAGGACGTTCGTCTCGACCTGGACCGGCCCGGTCGCTTCCACCCGCACCTGCAGGCCGGCGCCGGCCCGCTGGACGGCAAGACCGGTGATCTGGGAACTGACGTGCAGCGTCCGCACCGCTTCCTCGTATTTAGTCCAGGCTCCCAGTGCGGTGAATACAGCCTGGGCCGGCACGAAGACCCGGTCACCGACCTGGATCGGCGCGACCGGAAGCGGACGGGGCTGGCCGTTCACGAGCGCGGTGAGGTCGTTGACCCGCAGCCGCACGGTCGTGCGGAGCCGGTTGGTCACCACAACGCTGCGGTCGGCTTCGTAGAACGCGGCGATGGCGCCCATGGGCTCAAACAATCCCACGATGGGCGCCATCACCTGACCGTTGGAGAGGACGGCAGGCGCGACCAGGGGGATCTCAACGCCGTTGACGATGACCTTGATCCCGACGGCCTGGGCCAGGGCGGAACCGGACGGCACCGTCCATAACAGCACCGCCGCCAGGAGCACGGCTGCAACGAGCTTCATCCAATACCCCGAGTGTGCGCCACCACCTCCACGACGAACGGCCTCTCCCGTCCGACGCTAATTCGCGTCTGCGCCGATGAATCCTCCGGGGTCACCTCCCCACGCTGGAGGGCAACCGCGTCATCGTGAGAAAATCGGTAGGTGACGCGCATGAAAATCGACGCCCACATTGAATATCAGGCGCTCTCCGAAGTCCCGCAGCTGGTGCGGGCGGCTGAGGACTTCGGCTTCGACGGCGTGTGGTTCAGCGAAACGTCCCATGACCCGTTCCTGGCCGCGGTGCTCGCGGCCGAGCACACGCGGCGGGTCAGCATCGGGACGTCGGTCGCGATTGCGTTTGCGCGCAGCCCGACCGTCCTGGCCCACACGGCCTGGGATCTCGCCGCCTACTCCAACGGCCGGTTCATCCTGGGACTCGGCTCGCAAGTCAAAGCCCACATCACCCGCCGGTTCGGGGTCCCGTGGGAGCCGCCGGCGCCGAAACTGCGCGAAACCGTCGAGGCCATCCGCAGCGTCTGGGCGGCGTGGCGGGACGGCGGGCCGCTCAATTTCCGCGGGCGCTTCTACACGCTGACGCTGATGACCCCGTTCTTCACGCCGCCGCCTCAGGGAGCGCCCATTCCGATCGTGACGGCGGGCGTCAATCCGCCGATGTGCCGCGCCGCGGGTGCCGTCGCAGACGGATTTCAGGTCCATCCTCTCCATACGGCCGCCTATCTCCGTGACGTAATCCGGCCCGCCATCGAAGCGGGCCGACGGGCCTCCGGCCGCGGCGGTCTTCCATTCTCCATCGCCGCATCGGTGTTTGCGATCACCGGGACGGACACGGCTGCCGTCGCACGCGCGCGGGAACGCGTCCGCCGGACGATCGCGTTCTACGCCAGCACACCGTCGTACCGCGGCGTGCTGGCGCACCACGGCTGGGCCGCGATCGGCGAACGGCTCAGCGCGCTGGCCGCGCGCGGCCGGTGGACGGAGATGCCCGCGCTCGTCACCGACGAAATGCTGACCGCCCTGGCCGTCGAAGGCCTGGACGTGGAGATCGGGGGGAAACTCGTGGACCGGTACGGGAGTCTGGTGGACCGGATCGGAATCTATGAACCGTTCGCGCCGGGCGACCCCGCGCCCTGGCAAAGCCTGCTGCGCGCTGCGCGGACCGAGTCCTGAGTCCTACTGAATCCCAAACATCATGCGCCTCGTCGTGTCGATGTACTGGGACGCGAGGAAGTTCAGCGGCTTCCGTGCCAGCGGGAAGGCTTCGGCAAACGTCGCCAGGAGGTCCGCCATCCCCGTCCGCCGCGCCACCATGTGTTCCGAGGCGAGGCGGTACCGGCCCGGTGCGGGCTCCTGGTCCGTCCCAATGCGACAATCACATCCTGCAGGCCGCAGGACCGAACCAGTCGCATTGGAACGGACCCTGTTTTCCGAAATGTTACACACCGGCGATGCGAGCGGGGTAAAATGCCTTGCATCGAATTCGCGGACAACGACCCCGTACCACTCACTACGTTCGGGTACGGGGCAACGGGAGGGATCACGGTGAGCGACCTGCAGCGATACATTGTCGAGGAGTGGGCCGAGGAGTATCGGGAAGGACGATTGCCCCGCCGCGAATTCCTCCGGCGCACGGCGCTGATGGCCGGCGGCGTGGCGCTGGCCGCGCCGGTCCTGCAAAGCCTCGGCGTCGCCACGTCCTCCGTGGAGATCGCCGAGGCAGCGTCATCGGCCCCTCCCGCCGCCGGACAGGCATCCGGCATAACCGTGCCGCCCACCGATCCCGCCATTACCGCCGTCGGCATGGTGTCCTTCGCCTCGGGATCTGTTGCCGTCCACGCCTATCTGGCGAGACCCAGGGCCGGGGGGCCGTCACCCGGAGTAATCGTGATTCACGAAAACCGCGGATTGCTCGAGCACTTCAAGGACGTCTGTCGCCGGTTTGCCAAGATCGGGTACGCCGCCCTGGCGGTAGACCTGGCATCGGCCGATGGCGGCACCGCGAAGTTCAGCGACTCCGCGCAGGTCACCGCAATCCTCGGACGCACGCCGCCCGAACAACTGGTGGCCATGCTCAACGCCGGGGTCCGCTACCTGCAGGGCCAGCCGCAGGTGCGCCGCGACCGCATCGGAGCGATGGGATTCTGCTTCGGGGGCGGCATGACGTGGCGGCTCGCGACCCAGAACGCCGAGTTGAAGGCGGCGGCGCCGTTCTATGGTTCGAACCCGCCGCTGGACGATGTGCCCAAGATCAAGGCCGCGGTCCTGGCCGTGTACGGCGCGCTCGACCAGCGAGTCAACGCGGGCATCCCCGCCGTCCGGGACGCGCTGCAGAAAGCGAACGTCGTCCACGAGATGGTCGTCTACCCGGACGCGGCACATGCGTTCTTCAATGACACGGGCTCCAACTACAACGCGACCGCGGCACGGGAGGCGTGGACGAAGACCACGGCGTGGTTTGACAAGTACCTGAAATCCTAGTCCGCAGGTCGTGGGTGCACCCCTACGACCTGAGTCGGTGCACGGTGCTGCCGACGACCAGGCCCGCCGCAATCAACACGAGATTTTTGATCACGAACTCTCCCGTGGTCGTCAGCAACAGTGGGTTCCGGTCCTGGAACGCGAGATCCGGCCGCAGGACCAGCACCAGAAGCGTCCCGCCCATCTGCAGCCAGAACAGGAACAGCACCAGCCGCAGCGCCACGCCGGCGAGCAGGCCGAGCCCGACGAGCATTTCCCACGCACCGAGAAACGTCACGAACCATGTGGGATCGACCCAGTACACGGTCCCGGCCACCAGATCGCCCACCGGGCTGCGGCCAAGGACCTTGAGGGCGCCGAACCAGACGAAGACAATCCCCAGGGCAACGCGGAGCGCGGTGATGCCGTAGTCCCGCATCGCCGCGATCATCGCGTTATCGATCCGCCGCCAGATCGCTCTCAGCCGCAGCATCGCGGAGGCTTCGTCAGGCGCGGCCGCGCACGGCCAGGGACGTGCCGGCGAACAGCACGATCGCGGACAGGACGATCGCGCCCCCGGCCGCGATGTTGAGGTAGAACGACGCGGTCATGCCGGCGAGGACGGCGGCCAGTGAGATCACGACGGCGATCCACAGCGTGCTGCGAAAGCTGCGGGCTATTCGCAGCGCCGCCGCCACCGGGATGACCAGCAGCGCGCTGATGAGCAGGATGCCGACAACGCGCATCGCGACCACCACCGTCAGCGCCACCAACACCGTGAGGAGGAGGTTGAGCGTATCCACCGGCACGCCCTGCACGCGGGCGCCCTCTTCATCGAAGGTGATCGCAAACAACTCTTTGTAGAACACCGCGACGGTCGCCAGCACTGTCACGCCCAGGCCGAGGACCAGCCACAGGTCACGTGCCTGCACGGCCGTGATCGCGCCGAACAGGTAACCGAAGAGATCGACGTTGAAGCCGCCGGACAGCCCGATTACGACGACCGCGACCGCCAGCCCGCCCGACAGGAAGATCGCCAGCGCGGCTTCCCCGAACAGGCGGCCGGCCACGCGGAGCCGCTCGATGCCGACGGCGCCGACCGCGGCCACGACAAGCGCGCCGAGCACCGGATTCACCCCGGCGAGCAGCCCCAGAGCTACGCCGGCGAGCGCGACATGGGCCAGCGTGTCGGCGATGAGACTCAGGCGCCGCAGCACCAGAAAGACCCCGATGACCGGCGCGATGACGCCGATCATCAGGCCGGCCAGCAGGGCCCGCTGCATAAACGAGTACTGGAGGATTTCAGGCATCAGTGCCGGTGCGAGACCACCAATGACTCCGCCCGGTACATCTGGGCGAGCGCGCCGGACCGGATCGCCTCGGCCGGACTGCCGTGGAAGACTAGGCTCCGGTTCAGGCAGGCCAGTTGGGTGACTTCCTCGGCGACGACGCCGATGTCGTGGGAAACGAGCACGAGGGTCTTGCCGGCGTCGCGGTTCAGGGCCCGGAGCAGCGCGTAGAACTGCTCCTGCGCGTCGAGATCGACGCCCACGGTGGGCTCATCCAGCAGCAGCAGATCCGGGTCATGGACAAGGGCGCGGGCGATGAAGACGCGCTGCTGCTGCCCCGCCGACAACCGGCCGATCAGGCGATCATGGAAACCCGCCATCCCGACCGTATCCAGCGCCGCCAGGGCCGCGGCCCGATCCTGGCCCTCGAACCGGCGGCCCAGGCCCGCGCGGCCGGACCGTCCGCTCAGCACGACTTCAAACACGCTGGCCGGAAACCGCGTTTCGAAGGCGACCGCCTTCTGGCTGACGTACCCGATCCGCTGCCAGTCGTGGAACTCTCGGATGTCGGTGCCGAAGAGCCGGACGTGCCCGCACGACGGCACGAGCAAGCCCAACAGCACCCGCAGCAGCGTGGTCTTCCCGGAGCCGTTGGGTCCAATCATGCCCAGAAAGTCACCGCGCCGGACCTGCAGGCTGACGTGGTCGAGGACCCGCGCCACGCCGTAGTCGACGCAGATGTGTTCGACCTCCGCAACAATCGGCGGGTCAGTGGCAGCCGAGACCGTCAGTGAGCGCTCGAAGGTTCTCATCCATCACCGTGAAGTAGTTTTGTCCCCGCCGCTGGTCGTCGGGCGAGAGCCCCTCCAGCGGGTTGAGGACCGCGACGCGGGCCCCCACCTCCCGCGCCAGCACCTCCGCCACGCGGGGGCTGACCAGCGTCTCATAGTAGATCACCGTCGTCCCGGTGCGCCGCGCTTCGGCGACGATCTCGCGCATCCGGCCCGGCGGTGGTTCGGACTCCGGCGACAGCCCGCTGATCGCCACCTGGGTCAGTCCGTAGCGCCTGGCCAGATAGCCGAACGCCGCGTGCGACGTGATGAACACCCGGCGGCGGCACGAGGCCAGCGCAGAGGCGAACCGCTGATCGAGAGCACGGAGGTCGGCGGCCAGCCGCGCGCCGTGTTGACCGTACACCTCCCGCCCCGCCGGATCGGCTTCTGACAGGCCCTCCACGATGCGCGCCGCCTGCGCAGCCGCGAGCACGGGGTCGAGCCACACGTGTGGATCCCTCTCCCCGGCCGTTTCGTCGCCGCCTCCTGCGCCGCGGTGGAGCGGGAGCCCCCGCGATGCATCGACCTTGACGGCTGCGGGAAGGTCGGGAAGAACCTTCTCCAACCACGGCTCGAATCCCGCGCCGTTGTAGATCACGACGCGGGCGTTCGTCAGGGCGGCCACATCGCGGGGCGTTGGCTCGAAGTCGTGCGGTTCCACGCCGGCGGGGACAAGGACGCGGACGGTCACGCGATCCCCGCCGACGCGCTGCGCGAACTCGAACAGCGGGTAGAACGACGCGACGACGGCGACCGTTCCGGACTGGGTCGCCGGCGGCGCACAGCCCGCGGCCGCCACGACCGACAAGACGCCTGCGATCGCGACGCGGAAGAGGCCCACAGCTTCTCTAACGTTATGCTAGTCCCGCCCCTTCCCCTTGCC
>DATDQT010000042.1:0-2072 GCA_035292085.1 bacterium | reverse complement strand
CTTCTACTTCAGATCCCAGCCCACCAAGAATAGCCCGACTCCGGACTCGCCCCGCCCAGTCCCCTGCCGAAGGGTTCCAACGTGTCGGTCACCGTGACTCGGGACAGGTACTTGATGTTCTTGTAGCCGAGTTGTCGCGCGACGCGCAGCCGCACCGGAGCGCCATGCGGGGTGGGAAGGTCGCGGCCGTTCATCGCGTACGCGAGGTATGTTTGTGGATGCAGCGCATCGGCCATGTCGACACTGTCCCACCAGTCGTCGAACGGGAAGAAGACGACGTACCGCGCACGCGGACTGACGCCCACGAGGTCCAGCACGTATGAGAGTCGGGCGCCAGTCCATTCGGCAATGAACGACCACCCTTCCTCACATGCCTGATGTGTGATCTGCGTGTGCGACGGATATCCCTTCAAGTCTGCGAGGGAGAAGGCCGACGGGCGAGCCACCAGGCCGTCCACGGACAGGCGCCAGTCCCGAAATCCGTCAGCCAGTAGACGCTGATAGGCGTCGCGCTCAGGTGGCCTCCCGTTAACGGGTACAACCGCGGATATGTCGCTTCGAGTGAACTCACGAGCCAACGACTGTCGTCCCATCAGCAGGCGCTGGGACGAGTAAGTCATAGTTTCGCCAATACCGTAGAGCCCACCATGGTCGGGCGGGATGAGCCCGTACCGATCGGCCAGCCGAATCGCCCCGGCCAGCCCCGTGGCGCCTGCCGCCGCGGTGATGCCAGACACGATCAGCCTTCGCCTGGAAATGATCCTGCTCATGACGTCTCCTCAGTCCCACCAGGGTGCCCCGTGATCATCGCCCGCATCCGCACTCTGAAGCCCGTCAGCCCGACCATGACGACGTGGACAATCAAGAAGAGCACGATGGCCGCACCGGCGAAAAAATGGATGGTCCGCGCCGACTGCTGGCCACCGAACATGGTCACGAGTGCCGGCATGACAGATGCCAGCGCGGGCGAGAACGCGAGTCCGGACAGAAGCACCAGCGGGCCCAGGAGGAACACAACCGTCAGATACGCGAGACGCTGCAGCACGTTGTACGAAGCCGCCTCCGCATGACGGGACAGCTTCAGCCGCAGATGGTCGAACATCACGTGGCCGACATTTGCCCATGCGAGATCGGCAGATGATGGCACGAGGTTCCGATAGAAGTGCCGCGTCAGGACGCCCGCGACCAAGTACAGGGTACCGCTGGCCACGCACACCCAGGCCGCCAGGAAATGGAGATACCGGCCCCAGCCGGAATGACCCAGCAGAAACGGGATCGGTAGGTGGATGAGGGCCGGAGTGCCGACCGCGCCCGTCTCACCCCAGTACAGGCGCGGATGTGCCAAGAGCACGGCGACGCCACTGACGATGAGCGCGAGGGTTCCAATCGCGCTGACCCAGTGCGTTACGCGAACGATTGCCGCATGCCGTGGCTCTCGGTTCTTCGGGTGGCTATCCATCCGTCGATTTCAGTATCTGCCCGCTGACACCACCCTTGACACCTCGCCATATCAACGACCAGGTTTCAGCCGCGGCGGCTCACGATTGTACGGCCGCCGTCGGCTGCAAACCGTGTTAGGCACACTGCAATTTCAGTATGAAGCGTGATTGTTCTGCCGTTACCAATATAGACTGACCCGGACGCCGCCGGCGTCGCGCGAGATCACCGGCGAAATCAATGTCCGCTTCTCCGCCTCGGGGTAGACGATCGTCGTCCTGTGTATGAGCGCCCCCACGACAAGTCCGAGGCCCGCGCCGAAGGCGCCGGCCATGATCGGAGCGTCTGCGCACTCTTCGCGTTCCGGGCCCGCGCATGCGGCCACGGCGCCCGTGGCGGCCCCCGCGCCGGCCCCGATGAGCACAGCCATGCGGAGTGGCTGGCGACGCACGGCGACTTGCCGGACGGTCTCCCGCGTGAAATGCTTCTCGCCGGCAGCGGTCTGGAGCGTGATCTCATCGGCCGTGAGGCGCGTCAGACGACCGGTGGTCCCGACCCCCGATCGGTCGTCGACCCGGAGTTGATCGTTGAGGTTGACCCGAAGCGCCAGGTCCTCGAGCAGGCTGGCCTGAACG
>DATDQT010000041.1:0-2757 GCA_035292085.1 bacterium | reverse complement strand
GGGATCCGGATCGAGGTGCTGAACCGCATGGCCCCGCGCACGCGCGACGCCGCCGCCGCGTTTGCTCCGGCGGCCCGTCCCGGACGAACGCGTCAGAACCATCGTGCGGACCGGGAGGCCTGAGAGACGCGTTCGTACGGGACCCGCAGGTGGCGCTCCGCAAGCCGACGAATCTCACCCCATTCAAAGGAGGTTTCCGTGGCCGATCACGCTGAGTATGTGAACAGGCTCCGCACCGTCCCCATCTTCGCCGCGCTGCCGGCGCGCGAGCTCGAGTCGATCGCCCGGTCGCTCAAGGAGCGCACGTACGAAGCCGGGACGGTGATCGTCAAGCAGGGGGATCCTGGCGTCGGCTTCTTCCTCATCGCCGAAGGCCGCGTGGAGGTCAGCCACAATACCCACACCATCCGCGCGATGGGGCCGGGTGAGTTCTTCGGCGAGATGGCGCTGCTGATCGAGCGCGAGCGCACGGCGACGGTCACCGCGAAGGAACGGACCCGCTGCCTGCAGCTGGTGCGCTGGGACTTCCGGGCGCTGCTGAAAGAGAATCCGGAACTGGCCGTCCGGCTGCTGGAGGTCGTGGCCCAGCGGCTCAGCGAGCACCCGCTCAAGCACGAGATGGACTGATCTGTTCACGTGCCCTCTTGATCAGACCCCGCTCAGACGCACGCCGACCCCGCATGGCCTGATTTGGGTCTGCCCGAGCTGCGGCGGGCGGGCGATCAGCGTTTCGGTCCTCCGCAAGACCGTCATCGGCCCGCCGATCAACCGCCTGTGGGTGGCGGCGCGGAACCGCCTGGGGAAGCCCGGGCGGAACTGCCCGGTGTGCGGCCGGCCGATGCGGGAAATTCCCGCGCAAGACGGCGGGCCCCCGCTGGACGTCTGCCCCACCTGTCACTTCGTATGGTTTGACGCGCAAGAGTATGAACTGCTCCCCCCGATCCCGGCACGCGCACCCGACTCTGCACTGCCCCAGCGGGCTCGCGAGATTCTGGCGCTGGAACAGGTCCGCGAGTTGCACGAGGACGCCGCCGAACGGGTCAACGTCCCGCCGGACGAATGGTGGAAACTCGTCCCCGGGTTGTTTGGGATGCCGGTGGAGTACGGGGACCAGGCGGTGCGCGTCACGCCGTGGGCGACGTGGACGGTCGCGGCCGCGATTGGACTCGCAGGCGTACTCAGCTTCAGAGACCTCACCCGGACTGTCGCGGCGTTCGGGCTGATCCCCGCCGAGGTGCAGCGGTACGCGGGCCTGACGCTGCTCACGTCGTTCTTCATCCACGGCAGCTGGCTCCATCTCCTGGTCAACCTCTACTTCCTGCTCGTCTTCGGGGACAACGTGGAGGAGTATCTCGGAGCCGGCCGCTACCTCGCGCTGCTGGCCGTGGCCACCGTCGCCGGGGGCATCGCGCACGTCGCGCTGGACCCACGGTCGGTCGTCCCGGTGATTGGTGCGAGCGGCGGGATTTCCGGCGTGGTCGCCTACTACGTCCTGCGGTTCCCGCAGGCGCGGTTGGGATTGATGTACGTCTATCGGTGGTTCCGGATCCGCGCGTATGCGTTCGGGCTGATCTGGGTCCTGCTGCAGGTCATCGCGGCCCGGGAGCAGATCGCGGGGATTGGGGACGTCTCGGCGCTCGCCCACCTCGGCGGCGCAGCCGTGGGAGTGTGGTTCTGGGCGATCTGGACGAGAAGCTAGTCCTCGCCGTTTGAGGCGTCGGCGACGGGCTGTGGCCGCGGGGCGGGCAGCGGCTCCGTGGCCGCGTCCGGACTCTCCGGTTCCCTCACCCGGCGCCTGCGCAGCCGCCCCACCAGATCTTCCAGCAGCGTGTAGACCACCGGGATGACAAACAGGGTCAGGAAGGTCGACGTGGTGAGCCCGCCGAGGACGGCGATCCCCAGCGAGCGGCGCCATTCCGCGCCGCTGGCGCCGATCCCGATCGCCACGGGCAGTCCGCCCATGATCGAGACCAGCGCGGTCATCAGGATGGGACGCAGGCGGGTCTGGCCCGCACGCAGCAGCGCCTCGTGCCGGGGCAGCCCCTGCGCGCGCAGCTGCCGGGTGAATTCGATCAGCAGGATGGCGTTGTTGACGACGATCCCGGCCAGCATCACGATCCCCAGCAGCGACATGATGTTGACCGTCGTGCGCGTGAGCAGCAGCATCACGAACACGCCGACCGACGCCAGGGGCACGCTCACCATGATCGCCAGGGGGCTGAGCACCGACTCAAACTGCGCGGCGATCGTCATGAACACCAGCAGCGTCCCCAGCGCCAACGCGAAGAACATGTCGGAGAACGCGTCCTGCTGGAATTCCGTCTCGCCGCCCAGCGTGAGCGTGTAGCCGGCGGGAATCGGGACGTCTTTGAGCTTGGCCTGGATGTCGGCTACCACCGACCCCAAGGGGCGGTCGGTCAGACCGGCGATCACCGTGACCAGGCGCTGGCGGTTGAGACGGTCGATCGTGACGGGCCCGCGCCGCGTCTGCAGGGTGGCGACGTCGCTGAGGCGGATCGCCGTGCCGTTGATGCTGCCGACGTGCAGGTCGCCTAATTTCCGGATGGTGTCGCGATCGGCGGCTTGCGTCTGGACCGTGATGTCGTACTCGGTGCCTCCCACGCGGTACTGCGTCACCGGCGACCCGGCGATGTCGGTGCGCAGCTGGGCGCCGATGTCGGCCGTGGTGAGGCCGAACTCGGCCAGGCGCGTGCGGTCGAGCAGGACCTGGATCTCGGTCTTCCCGGACCGCAGCGT
>DATDQT010000040.1:0-15713 GCA_035292085.1 bacterium | reverse complement strand
GCGCTCCGTATAATACGAGTGTTCGCCATAGGATTCGTGTGGGGACGTAGCTCAGCTGGGAGAGCGCCTCGTTCGCAACGAGGAGGTCGGCGGTTCGAATCCGCTCGTCTCCACCATTCGACTCGGCGGCCCCTTGGCCGCCTCGCTCATGGCCTTCGGCCACCCCGTCTGCAGATAGGGCCCGTCGAGTCGAAGGGCTCGTGGGGGTCGCGGCGGGATCAAGAGGGTCTATCTCCGACCCTCCGCGGGCAGGATACCCTTGGGGAAGGACCGGAGTATGCCGAGGCTGACAGACGCGATTGGGAACGAAATCCTGGGAGCCACCGTGACCCTGTATTTCGTTCCGACCGCCGTACCCGATCCGCGCGGCGCCGCCACGTTCTTTCCCACAGCCGATGGAAAAGTGGTCCACCTCAGCGATGACGCGATCGTCCTGGAGCACGACTTCGGGCGGACGGTCGTGTACTCGTGGGACCACATCATCGGGATCGGCGTCACCGGCTACATCGCACCGCACGCACAGGCCTATACGGCCTCCCGGTTCAGACCCTCGCGGACCTGAAGAAGAGTAGTATAATTCGGGCGACGTGACGACGATCGCCAAACCTGTCAGCCGGCCTCCATCGGCTCGCCCCCAGCCGGCCCCGCGGCGCCCGCGCCGGTCCCCCTCCCGCAGGTGGGCCCGGTGGTTATTGGTGTCTCTGGGAATCACCCTTGCCGTGCTTCTCCTCGGCGCCGGTCTGCTGGCCGGCATGGCGGTCGCTTTTGCCCGGCGGCTGCCGGACGTGTCCGCGCTCTACACCCCCCCCGACGAAGCTTCCCGGATCTACGCCGCCAGCGGCGAACTGGTCGCAAGTCTCTATCGTGAGAACCGCGACTCGGTCCCGCTCAGCGCCATCCCGACGGTGCTGCAGCGGGCGGTCATCGCCATCGAAGACGACCGGTTCTACCAGCACCGGGGGGTCGATCTGCGGGCCATCACCCGCGCGGTGTGGCGCAACATCACCGCCGGCCGGCTGGAGGAGGGGGCCAGCACGATCACGCAGCAGTTGGCGCGGACGTTGTTCCTCACTCAGGAACGCACGGCCGCGCGGAAACTGGCGGAAGCGATCCTCGCCCTGGAGATCGAACGGCACCTGACCAAGTCGGAGATCCTCGAACGATATCTCAACCAGGTGTACTTCGGCCAGGGCGCGTACGGGATCGAAATGGCCGCCCGGGTGTACTTCGGCAAGCACGCGAAGGACCTGACCCTCGCCGAGAGCGCCATGCTCGCGGGGGTCATTCAGGCGCCGTCGGTCCTGACCCCGTTCCAAAACTTCCCCGGGGCGAAGGCGCGCCAGCAGGTGGTCCTCGCGCGCATGGTCGAGCTCGGCTACGTCACCCCCGCCGCCGCCAAAACCGCCGCCGCACAGCAAATCGTCCTGGCGAAAGAGAGCAACGCCGGGCTGTTCGGCGTGCGCGCCCCGTACTTCGTGTCGTACATCTTGCCGTACCTGATCGATCGCTACGGCGAAGACCTCGTCTACAAGGGCGGGCTCCGCGTGTATACAACCCTGGACATCCCCCTGCAGATCGCCGGGGAGCGGGCAGTCCGAAGCGGCATCGACGCCGCTCGCGCTGCCAACCTCAACGTGTCCCAGGGCGCGCTGGTCACGCTCGATCCACGTACCGGGTACATCCGGGCGATGATCGGTGGGTACGACTTCAAGCAGAGCCAGTTCAACCGCGCCTGGCAGGCCCGGCGGCAGCCCGGATCGGCGTTCAAGCCGTTCATCTATACCGCCGCGCTGGCCAGCGGCAAGACCCCCGCCGACATCATCGTCGACGGTCCCGTCTCCTTTGACATCCCCGGCTTCCGGGTGTGGAAGCCCAGGAACTACGACGGCCAGTTTCGTGGTCCGGTCACGTTGCGCCGGGCGGTCGAGCAGTCGATCAACATACCCGCGGTCAAGACCCTCGCGGAAATCGGGCCGACGCGGGTCATCGCGGTCGCCCGGCGGATGGGGATCACCAGCCCCCTGCAGCCGAACCTGTCGCTGGCGCTGGGCACCTCCGACGTCACGACACTGGAGATGGCCTCCGCCTACGGCACGCTCGCCACCATGGGGCTCCACGCCGAACCGGTCGCGATCACGAAGGTCCTCGATCGGACGGGGCAGGTGCTGGAAGAGCACCCGCCGCAGCGTGAGCTGGTCTTGAGCGGGGAGGTCGCCTACGTGATGACCAGCCTGCTCAAAGGAGTGATCACCTCCGGGACGGGACGCGGAGCGGCGATCGGGCGGCCCGCGGCCGGCAAGACCGGTACGACCGACGACTACCGCAACGCCTGGTTCGTGGGATACACCCCGTTCCTGTCGACGGCGGTCTGGGTCGGCAATGACAACAACGCGCCGATGCGCCGCGTCGTGGGCGGGATGGTGCCCGCGCGCATCTGGGCCTCATTCATGAAAGTTGCCGTCACGGACACGCCGTCTGAGGACTGGAGGCGTCCGGAGGGGGTAGTCGCCACGACCGTCTGCGGCGCGTCCGGCCAACTCGCCGGTCCCGGCTGTCCGGACCCACGGCCCGAAGTGTTCATCCAAGGGACCGAGCCCACCGAGTTCTATGTCCCACCGGCTGTTCCCCAGAGTGAGAACGGCCCCGCGGTGAATGCTGCGCCGCTGTCGGTGACCGCTCCCCGGAATGGGGGGAAGGTCAACTCTCCCTTCGCCATCGAGGGCATTACCACACCGGGGTCGACCGTCAGCATGGCGATCCTGGCCGAGGGCGGCTTCCTAAGGGTCAAGGTCGCCGAGGCGTCTCTTCCGGTCACCGCCGACGGCCGGTTCAGCTACGTGTTCCGGCCGACGCTGGTCGTCAGCGGGGTGCGGTACATCATCACCGTGAAAGTCACCGGACCCGGCGGCCTGACGTCGTCGACGACGCTGACGGTGACGGAGCAATAGCGTAGTAGAATTAGCGTAACGGACCGGCAAGGAGGATCTCAGGCGTGTCGGGTCACTCGAAGTGGCATAACATCCGGATCAAGAAAGAGAAGATGGATAAGGTCCGGGGCAAGCTGTTCAGCAAGCTGGCCCGCGAGATCATGGTCACCGCGAAGGACGGCGGCGGGAATCCGGATGCCAACCCCCGGCTGCGCAGCGCGATCGACCGCGCGAAAGAGGCCGGGCTGCCCAACGACAACATCCAGCGTGCGATCCAGCGGGGGACGGGCGAGGTCGAGGGCGCGACCTACGAATCGATCACCTACGAGGGCTACGCGCCCGGCGGCGTGGCGATTCTGGTGGAAGTGCTCACCGACAACCGCAACCGCACCGCGGGCGAGATCCGCAACGTCTTCAGCAAACACGGCGGCGCGCTGGGGGAGTCCGGCTCGGTGGCCTGGATGTTCGACCGGCAGGGCCTCATCACCATCGACAAGGACAAAACCTCCGAGGACGCGGTGTTCGAAGCGGCCCTCGAGGCCGGCGCCGACGACGTGCGCTCCGCCGCCGACGCGTTCGAGGTCGTCACCGCCGCAGACCAGTTCTTCAAGGTGAAGCGCGCGCTCGAGGCCGCCGGGATTCCGATGACGGCCGCCGAGATCACCATGGTGCCGAAGACGACCGTCCGTCTGGACGGCAAGCCGGCCCAGCAGGTGCTGCGGCTGGTTGAAGCGCTGGAAGACCACGACGACGTCCAGCAAGCGTACGCGAATTTCGACGTGCCGGATGAGGTGTTGCAGGAAGTCGGTTGAGCACAGTCGCACTCTACGTCGCACATGGGGTCGGAGCATGATCGTCCTTGGGGTCGACCCAGGGCTGCGGGCAACCGGGTACGGCGTGGTCGAAGGATCGTCCGCTGGGATCCACGTCGTGGCCTTCGGTGTCGTGCGCAGCGCTGACGGCGCCGGCCTGTCCACCCGGCTCCTGGAGATTCACCAGCATCTCTCCGCGATCGTCGGCACCCACCGCCCGGCGCTGCTTGCCGTGGAAGACCTGTATACCGCGCAGCGGTTTCCACGCACGGCAATCCTGATGGGCCACGTGCGGGGCATCATCTGCCTGGCCGCCGCGCAGGGCCACGTCGACGTGCTGGCGCTCCCGCCCGCGGCGGTCAAACACGCGATTACCGGGTTCGGCGCGGCCACCAAACCCCAGATGCAGGCGGCGGTCAGACGCCTCCTCGGCCTCCCGTCGCCCGTGGATGGACATGCCGCCGACGCGTTGGCGATGGCCTTGACCGCGCTGTCCCGCGCCGGCTACGCGCTGCGCCCCCGGGCACTGTCCGGAGGCGTCGCACCATGATCGCGTACCTGCGGGGGCCGGTGCTTCGCCGCACCGACGAGATGATCGTGGTGGAAACCGGCGGCGTCGGCTACGAAGTCCACCTGCCCGCGGTCGTGGCCCGCGCCCTGCCGGCGGGTCGCAACGGGGAACCGCCGGTTGTCGAGCTGTACATCTCCTACCACGCGACGCAGAACCAGCCCCGCCCGCTGCTCATCGGGTTCATCAACCAGGTCGAGCAGGAGTTCTTCGAGCGGTTCATTACCGTCGACGGCCTGGGTCCGACCAAGGCGATGAAGGCGATCGTGCGCCCCATCCACGAGATCGCCGACGCGATCGAGCGGAAGGATGTCTCATTCCTGACGCGTCTCCCCGGAATCGGCGGGCGGACGGCGGAGAAAGTCGTCGCCACGCTGCACGGGAAGATGGGGAAGTACGCGCTGCTGCGGGAGGCGGACGCCCAGCCGGCCGCCGCGCCCGAAGATTTTCTCGCCGAGGTCGTCGAAGTCCTCACCAAACAACTGGGGCACCGCGCCGGCGAGGCGCGCCGGATGGTCGACGAGGCGATGCGCCGCCGGCCGGAGATCGCGACCGCGGAAGAACTCTTTCAGGAAGTGTACCGCATGGAACGCGGAAACGCCGAGCGTGTGACACATGGCGAGTGACCCCCGCAGCCCGAAGCCCGAGGCCCGAGGCCCGGATGTGCTCGAGGAACAGTTCATCCGCAGCCTGCGGCCGCAAACGCTCGACGAGTGCATCGGGCAGGCCAAGGTGATCGAAGGCCTCCGGATCAGCATCCAGGCCGCGACACAGCGCGGCGAGGCCCTCGACCACGTCCTGCTGCACGGCCCCCCGGGGCTCGGGAAGACCACGCTGGCGAATGTCGTCGCACACGAGATGGGCGCGCAGATCGTGACGACGTCCGGGCCGGCGCTGGAGCGGGGCGGCGACTTGATGGGTATCCTGACAAACCTCCAGCCGCACGACGTGCTGTTCATCGACGAGATTCACCGGCTGTCGCGGCCGATCGAAGAACTGCTCTATCCCGCGATGGAGGACTTCTGCGTCAACTTCGTCATTGAGAAAGGCGCCCACGCCCGGACGCTGCGCTACGAGCTGCGGCCGTTCACGCTCGTCGGCGCCACGACGCGGGCCGGTTTGCTCTCGTCGCCGCTGCGGGAGCGCTTCGGCATTTTTCACCATCTGGACTTCTTTTCGGTCGACGATCTCGTTCGGGTGGTCACGCGGTCGGCAGGCATCCTCGGCATCCCGATCATCGAGGCTGGCGCCCTGGCCATCGCCGGCCGCGCACGCGGTACCCCGCGCATTGCCAACCGGCTGCTACGCCGTGTCCGCGACTACGCGCAGGTCCGCGCGGACGGCGTCATTAATGACGCCGTCGCCGCCGCCGCGCTCGAGTTCGAGGGTGTCGATGCCCGCGGGCTGGACGCGCTCGACCGCGAGCTCCTGCGGGCCATTGCCCTGGTCTACGCGGGCGGTCCGGTGGGGATCGAGGCCGTGGCGGCAACGCTCAACGAGGAGCCCCAGACGCTTGAGGAGGTCGTCGAGCCGTATCTGCTCAAGATCGGTTTCCTCGCGCGCACACCAGGTGGGAGGAAGATCACCGAAGCCGCCTACGAGCACCTGGCAATCACCCCGATGGCCCGAAATCACCGGGGACAGGCGAATCTGTTTTGAGCGACCTCGCCCCGCTCGGCCGGATCCTCATGTCGAAATCCGTTCGCGTCAGGCCCCTGATAGTCGGTGTCTTTCTTGGGATGGGGTTGTGGATGGCAGTGAGCGGTTCGGGGCCTGCCGGAGCGCAGGCTCCGTCGGCATCGTCGATCCGGGTCGGCATCCTCCGCGAGCAAGACCGGGTCCCGATTACCAGCGACCGGCCGATTGCCGTGGTCAGCGGATCGCTGCGCAGTGCGCTTGCCCCGGGCGCCTACGAGTTCACGCCTTCTGACCGGGGCATCGACGTCAGCACCGGCGGGCGGCTCAACAGCATCGTGCGCCTCACCCCGGCCCGAGACGCCCGGCTGCTGGTCGGCATCCGGCCGTACCGGGGAACAATCGAGCTCCGGCGGACGCCGGGCGGGCGGCTGACGGTCATCAACGAACTCGACCTGGAAGAGTACCTGTACGGTGTGCTCAAGATGGAAGTCGATCCCGCCTGGCCGGCGGAGGCGCTCAAAGCGCAGGCCGTCGCCGCGCGGACGCTGGCGTTGTACAGCCTGAACCGCTACGCCGGGGAGGGTTACGACGTTCGGGCGACGACCGACACGCAGGTCTACGGCGGGGTCGTCGCCGAGGATCCCCGCACGACCGCCGCCGTGAACGAGACCAGAGGCATCGTGATGACCGCCGCGGGACGGCCGGTCTTCAGCGCGTTTCACTCCGACTCGGGCGGGCACACCGAAAACAGCGAGCTCGTCTGGGGGGGACGGTACCCGTACCTTCAGGGCGTGCCTGATCCGTACTCTCCGGCCGTCGCGTGGACACTCCGGCTGGACATCCCGGCGCTGGAGGATCTTCTTCGCCACGCCGGCCGGGTGAGGTCGGCTCTGTCGGCCATCGAGGTCGGCAATGTCAGTCCGTCGGGCCGCGTGTTGACCGTCCGCATCACAACGACCGCGGGACCTGTCGATGTCAAAGGGACCGATCTCCGGACCATGCTCGGGGCCGGCCGCATGAAGAGCACGCTGTTCGCCCTGCGTACCATCCCCGGCGATCCTGTCATCTACGAGTTTGCCGGCCGGGGCAACGGCCACGGCGTCGGGATGAGCCAGTGGGGAGCGCGTGGGCAAGCCCTGCAGGGGAAAGCGTATCCCGAGATTCTGCGCTTCTACTACACGGGTGTCAGCATCGAGACCCGCTGAAATCGGGATGCGCCTCGCTGACTTCGATTACGCGCTGCCTCCCGAGTTGATTGCCCAGCACCCGGTGCACCCACGCGATACCGCGCGGTTGATGGTGGTCGACCGCGTCACCGGCCGCTACGAACACCGGATGTTCAGCGAATTGCCAGAATTCCTCACCGCCGGCGACGCGATCGTCATCAACGACACGCGGGTGATTCCCGCCCGCCTGCGCGGCCGCAAGCCGACCGGCGGGGCCGTCGAAATCCTGCTGCTGCGGCCTGCCCTGAACCCGAGCGGTACGAGTGGTTCAAGGCCTGCGACCGGGTCGCCGCAGGCCGGGCCGATTGAGGGTGCGCGATGGGAAGCGCTGGTGACACCAGGACGGGGGACCGGCCCCGGCACCAGAGTCACGATCGGGCCTGATGTCGAGGTCGAAATCGCCGGCCGACATCCCGGCGGGGTGCGCCTGGTGCATATCCACGCCGACCAGCCTGTGCTGGAGGTGTTGCGGCGTCACGGGGAGGTGCCATTGCCGCCGTACGTCCATGAGCGACTGGAACGTGTCGATGACTACCAGACGGTCTACGCGACGCATCCGGGCGCGGTGGCGGCCCCAACGGCCGGGTTGCATTTCACCGACGACCTCATCGCGCGCCTCGAAGGCGCGGGCGTCCAGTTCGTCCGGATTACCATGCACATCGGGCTGGGCACCTTCCGGCCCGTGACCAGCGACGAGATCTCCGCGCACCGGATGGAGGCCGAGTGGTACGAAGTGAGTCCGGATGCCGCGCACCGGATCAACGAAGCCAGGCGCGCCGGAGGGCGGATCGTGGTCGTGGGGACATCGACCGTCAGGACCCTGGAAACGCTTGCCGCCCCCGACGGCCGGGTCGGTCACGGGTCGGGATGGGCCACGCTGTTCATCTACCCCGGTTTTCAGTTCACGGCCGCCGATCTGCTCGTGACCAACTTCCACCTGCCGAAGACGACGCTGATGATGCTCGTGAGCGCGTTCGGGGGGCAGGCCTTGATCCGGCAGGCCTACGCGGAGGCCATCGTGCGGCGCTACCGCTTCTACAGTTTCGGCGATGCAATGCTGATCCGATGACGCGCTTTAGGACGCCTTGGACGCCTTGGACTGCCGGTCCATTCTCACCGCCAGCCGCACCGTCGTGCCGCGGTTGTCCCGTCTGATGTCGACCTCGTCCACGAACGCGCGCATCACCGCCATCCCGCGGCCGGATCCACGTTCGGCGGGCTCACGCCAACGACCATGATCCTTGATCTCCACCCAGAAGTGGTCATCGCTGCGGAATGTCCGTACCAAAATGTCACCGGCGTCTGAGTCGTAGGCATGCTCCACGGCATTCGTGGCCGCTTCTCCGCAGGCGATCTGCAGCCCTTGGATCCGTTCCGGCTCCAGCCCGGCGGCTGACGCGGCGTGTGCGACTTCCCGCCGCACGTGTGCCAATGAGGCCGGATCCGCAGGAAACCTTACGGTAATCTCTTCACGCCCCAACCGCGCAGAACCCATGATTACAGTGCTTTTCCCCACTGGGAGGGGCGCGGCACTCACGAAAATTCAGGAATGCTGTTCTATTGAGGGGATGCGGTCTTGGTCCACCCGCGGGCCTCAGGGGACCATTCACGAAGGGCCCGGTCGAGGAAATAGCTCTCGTCGATCTCGTAGCCCGCCTGCTCCAGGCGGCGCCTCGCTTCGGCGTAGTAGCGATAGTCGACCTGCCAGGCGCCGCTGCGCACCGGGTTGGGGTACGCCCCCAGCCCGCCGAGGAGTTTCTTGAGGTTCTCGTCTTCACTACGCTCGGCGCGGATCTCCACGCCCTGTGTGATACTGCCGGCCGCGGTCACCTTCGCGCTCTGCGGTTTCCCCGCCGGACGCCCCGCGGCGTTCAGCGACGAGACCGGCGTCTCGAAGACGGCGGCCGGCGCCTCGGCGGCGGGGGCGCCGCCTTTCGCCGCCACGGCCCGCTGCGCGCGGATCGCGTCGGCTTTCGCCTTGATGGCGGCGAGGATTTCTTCGCGGCTCTTCGGGGCCTCGTCCATGCTGATCCCTTTCCCGTTGGTGTTATACTTCCCTTCTGTAGTGTCCGAATTCGCCTTTGATCTCCTCAGCGTATCCGGCGGGGCCCGGCGCGGGCGTCTGCTCACACCGCGCGGGATCGTCGACACCCCCGCGTTCATGCCGGTGGGCACGCAGGGAACCGTCAAAGCGATGACGGCCGAAGAAGTGGGCCGTCTCGGCGCGCAGATCGTGCTGGCCAATACGTTCCACCTCTACCTCCGTCCCGGCGCGGACCTGATCGAGCGCGGCGGCGGCCTGCATCGGTTCATGCGGTGGCACGGGCCCATCCTCACCGACAGCGGCGGCTACCAGGTGTTCAGTCTCGCCAAGCTGCGCAGGCTGACCGACGAGGGTGTGACGTTCCGGTCCCCGCTGGATGGCAGCGAGCATGACTTTACCCCGGACAAGGTGCTGGCCATTCAGCGGCAGTTGGGCAGCGACCTCGTCATGCCCCTCGACGTATGCCTCGGGTATCCGGCGGACACGGAACAGGCGACAGAGGCGCTGCGCTTGACGATGCTATGGGCGGCACGGTCGAAGGCCGCGGGGGCCGGGCCCGGTCAGATGCTGTTCGGAATCGTCCAGGGCGGATTCGATCCCGACCTGCGGCGGGAGGCGGCGGCACGCATCGTGGATCTGGATTTCGAGGGTCACGCGATCGGCGGGCTCAGCGTCGGGGAGCCGCGGGAGCAGACCGGCCCGCTGTTGGAGGCCGCGCTGGACCGCCTCCCGGCGGCCCGCGCCCGCTACCTGATGGGCGTCGGCGCGCCGCCGGACCTCATCGAGGGGATGGCCCGCGGGGTCGACCTGTTTGACTGCGCCCTGCCGACCCGCATCGCGCGGACGGGGACGGTGTTCACCCGGCGCGGGCGGATCAACATTCGCAACGGCGCCTACCGCGAGGATTGGGGACCCCTCGACGAACAGTGTGGCTGCGTGGTTTGCGCTGAGTACACGCGGGCGTACATCCGCCATCTGTTCAATGCCGACGAAATGCTGGGGCCGCGCCTGGCAACCTACCACAATCTCAGTTTTCTGGCGCAACTGGTCGCGGACGCGCGCGTGGCGATCGCGGCCGACCGGTTCGAGGCGTGGCGCAGGGAGACGATTGCGGAGTACGGGACGGCCTGGTAGCATTCCGCCGCCAATTGGCAAGGGAATATTTCATTCTGGAAGAAGGGTAACGGGGTTCCCGCAATCATGCGCGGAGGTGTCCGGTGGTTCCGATTCTGCAGGCCCAGACGTCAGGCGTGCCGGTAACAATCCTGTTCTACGTCGTCATCCTCGTCGTCTTCTACCTGCTGCTGATCCGGCCTCAGCAGCGGCAGCAACGCCAGCGGCGTGAGATGCTCGGCAAACTCAAGAAGGGCGACCGGGTCGTGACATTGGGTGGTCTTCATGCCACCCTCCTTGACCTCGACGAGGATGTCGCGACGCTCGAGCTGGCTCCCAACCTCCGAGTCAAAGCCGACCGTTCGGCCGTGAGCTATGTCCGCACGCGCAAGCAGGAGGGGCCGGTTCAGGGTTCACCGACCTAGCCGGTTCGTCCGCTCCGCACATGAGCCGGAGATTTCCAGTGGCGGAAACTGCCAGGCACGTCACAACCGGGGAAGGGCAGGCAGTCACGCTTGACGAGGTCAGGCGTGACCCCGAAGCCGACGCCTTCATTACCAAGGCCAACGAGTACACGGGGGCCATCGGTTACACTGAGCACGGCGCCCGGCACGCCAACCTGACTGCCAGCATTGCGTTCAATATCCTGACCCGCCTGGGCCACGCCGAGCGGGACGCGCAGCTGGCGTCCATCGCGGCGTACTTGCACGACATCGGAAATCTGGTGACCCGGATCAATCACGAGGCCACCGGGGCCCTCCTGGGCAACGAGATTCTCCTGCGTCTGGGGATGGGGGCCGAAGAACGCGCCGTCGTGATGGGCGCCATCGGGAACCATGAGGAGCGGGGCGGCGAGCCCGTGAGCCCGGTTGGTGCCGCCGTCATCCTGGCGGACAAATCCGACGTGCACCGCTCCCGCGTCCGCAACCCCGATCCGACGACGTTCGACATCCACGACCGGGTGAACTACGCGGTCCAGCACTCCTTCCTGCGGGTGGACGAGAAGAACCACCGCATCACCCTGGAGCTGACCATCGACACGCAGCTGTCGCAGGTGATGGAATACTTCGAGATCTTCCTGTCCCGCATGGTGATGTGCCGCCGGGCCGCCAAGTTCTTAGACTGCGAGTTCAAGCTACAGATCAACGGCGCCAAACTGCTCTAGGGGTCGCGCAGGATGACCGACTGTTACCGCGAAAGTCCTCCTAGAATTACCTAGATTTTCTATCACATAGGTTTGCATAGATTCTCGATGGTGCTCTCCGCCGTGGGCCTCAACCACAAGACTGCCCCGCTCAGTTTGCGGGAGCGCGCCGCCGTCAGTCACGAGCGCCTGGGGAATGTCCTAAGGCAGGTCCGGGACGCAGGGGGACTCACCGAAGCCGTCCTGCTCTCGACCTGCAACCGCTCCGAAATGTACATGGTGACCGAGTCTCGTCGCGCGGCCATCGCAGCGTTTGCCGCGTTCGCCGCGGTCCGGGGGATCCATCCGGACGAACTGACGGGGACGATGATGGTCGTGCACGATCGTGCGGCGGCCCTCCACGTCATCCGCGTCGCGTCGGGGCTGGAGTCGATGATCGTCGGAGAGCCGCAGGTCCTCGGCCAGGTCCGCCGCGCGCACTCGGAGGCCCGGCAACACGGAACCGCCGGCCCGATCCTCAGCCGACTTATGCAGACGGCGGTGGGGGCCGGCCGTCGCGTGCGTCAGGCGACGGGGCTATCCCAACATGCCGTGTCAGTGCCGCGCGCGGCCGCCGCCCTGACCGAGCGCGGTCTGGGTTCCCTGCGCGGGCGGTCCGTGGTGATCGTCGGCGCGGGCGAGATCGCCGCGCTGGCGGCCAAAGCGTTTGCGGACCGTGGCGGCCGTATTGCTGCGGTGTGCAACCGAACCGTGGAGGCCGCCGAGCTGCTGGCCGGGCCGTACGGCGCGGCGGTGTTCCCGCTGCGAGCGCTTCCCGAAGCGCTGCAAGACGCGGCGGTCGTCGTCGTCGCCCTGGGAGGTGAAGGCGTCGTCCTCCCGGCCGCGTTGTTCGACAGTCCCGGCCACCCGCTGCTCATCGCGGACCTCAGTGTTCCGCGCGCCGTTGCCGCCGACGTGGCCACGATCTCGGGAGTCCGGCTGTTTGCGGTCGATGACCTCGGGGGAGCCGTTACCGCCGCGCCGGCGCCCGCCGACCTGGCGACCGCCGAAGCGATGACCACGGCCGCCGCGTCGGGATTCCTCCGCTGGCTGGCGTCCCGTGCTGCGGCGCCGCTGATCGCGGCCCTGACGGCCCGCGCCGCCCAAATCGCCGAGCAGGAACTTCGCCGTGCCCAGCCGCGGCTGGCCGGCCTCAACGAGGGGCAGCGGGAGATCGTGCGGAGAGTGGTGTTCTCCACGATGCGGAAACTGCTCCACGCTCCCGTCGTGCGGCTGCGGGAGGCCACCGCGGATGCGCCGACGCTCCTGTCGGCTGCGAGCGAGCTCTTCGACATCAATCCGGATCCGGACGATGGCAACGGACATGAGTGAGGCGAGCCGGATCGTGGCCGCCAGCGCGCGCTACTTCCCCGGCGGTGTCAACAGTCCCGTGCGCGCATTCCGCGCGGTGGGCGGTGTCCCCATCGTCGTCGCCGAGGGACACGGGAGTGCGGTCATCGACGCCGACGGCCGCCGGTACCTGGATTACATCTGCTCGTGGGGAGCCCTGATCCTCGGCCACGCCCATCCCGACGTGGTCGCCGCCGTCCGCTCGGCCGCATCCCGCGGCACGAGTTTCGGCATGCCCACGCCGTATGAGGCAAACCTGGCCCAGCTCATCGTCGATCAGGTGCCGTCGATGGAACGGCTGCGTTTCGTGAACTCCGGCACCGAGGCCGCGATGAGCGCGTTGCGCCTAGCGCGCGCGTTTACCGGGCGGACGAAGATCGTGAAGTTTGCCGGAGGCTATCACGGGCATGCTGATCTCCTGCTCGCCGAGGCCGGCTCGGGCCTGGCGACGCTGGGACTCCCGGCCAGCGCCGGAGTGCCGCCGTCTGCCGTCGTCGATACGCTCGTGCTCCCCTATAACGACCTGTCGGGCGTCGAGGCCGTGTTCGAGGAGTATCCGGACGAGGTCGCGGCGGTCATCGTCGAACCCGTCGCGGCGAACATGGGGGTCGTGCGTCCCAGACCCGACTTTCTCCCCGGACTGCGGGACATCACGGCCCGGGCCGGTGCCCTGCTCGTATTCGATGAGGTCATCACAGGGTTCCGCCTTGGTGGGGGCGGCGCACAGGCGCGTTATGACGTTCGTCCGGACCTCACCTGTCTTGGAAAAATTGTCGGGGGCGGTCTCCCGGTCGGAACGTACGGCGGCCGTGCCGACGTCATGGAGCTGCTGGCCCCCAGCGGTCCTGTCTACCAGGCCGGTACGCTGGCCGGAAACCCCATCGCAATGGCCGCAGGGATTGCGACCCTTCGCCGTCTCGCGGACGGGCCGGTCTACGACGCGCTGGAGCAGTCTTCGGCGGCGCTGGTCCACGGCCTGGCCGGTGCGGCGGCTGCCGCGGGCGTCCGAGCACAGATCGTCCGGGAGGCATCGATGCTGACGGTCTTTTTCATCGGTGACGAGCCCGGCAACTACGCCCACGCGCAGCAGGCCGATACCGCGGCGTTCGCGCGGTTCTTCCACGCAATGCTGCGCCGCGGTGTCCTGATCCCTCCCTCGCAGTTCGAAGCATGGTTTGTCTCTGCGGCGCATTCCGCCGCCGACATCGAGCAGACCGTCACGGCCGCGGCCGCGGCGTTCCGCGAGGCCGGGGCGGCATGAGGCTCGAGTACGTCGTCGGGACCCGCGGGAGCGCGCTGGCGCTGGCCCAGACCGAAAGCGTGCTGCGCGCGCTTCGGGCCGCGCGCCCGGAAGTCACATTCCGCGTGAGCGCCATCCGCACGACGAGAGACCGGCAGTCCGACCGTGCGCTCGAGCAGCTGCCCGGGATCGGCTTTTTCGTGAAGGAACTCGAACAGGCGCTGCTGTCGAAAACCGTCGATCTTGCGGTGCACAGCATGAAGGACCTGCCGACGGCGGAGACGCCGGGGCTGACCATTGCCGCCGTCACCGCACGAGCCGACCCGCGTGACGTCCTGGTGGCGAGAGACGGCCTCACGCTGGCGGCGCTGCCGCCGGGCGCGCGCATCGGCACCAGCAGCCCCCGGCGCGCCGGGTTCCTGCTCGCGGCGCGGTCCGACGTGCAGGTCGTGCACGTCCGCGGCAACGTCGAGACCCGAGTGCACAAGGTCGACGCCGGAGAGGTCGATGCCGTGTGTCTTGCCGCCGCCGGCCTCCTGCGGGTGGGGCTCGGCCGGCGCATTACGGACTGGCTTCCCCTCGATGTCATGCTCCCTGCTCCCGGGCAGGGGGCGTTGGGGGTCCAGGTGCGGGTGGAAGACGCCGGGGCAGGGGGCGTCGTTGCCGCGGTCGAGGACCGGCCCACTCGCGCCGCAGTCCTCGCCGAGCGCGCGATGCTCCAGAAACTGGAGGGCGGATGCCGCCTGCCCGCCGGCGCGTTTGCCCGCCCCGCGGAGAGTTCCACCGGAGAGGAGCGGCTGGAGGCGGCGGGGGCAGTCGTCTCTCCTGACGGCACGCGTATCATCCGGGCGCAGCGTGTTGGCGCTTTCGCGGACGCCGCCGCGGTCGGGACGGCCCTCGCCGACGATCTTCTGGCGCACGGTGCCGCCAGACTGGCCTATGAGGAGATGCCAAACGCATGACCCGCCCCAGCCGATTCCTGCTGACCCGTCCGGCGGATCAGTCGCGGTCCCTTGCATCCGTCCTGCGGGAGGCGGGGATCGAACCAGTCGTGGTGCCGGCGATTGCCATCCTGCCGCCGCGGTCCTATGAGGCGCTGGATCGGGCCATCGAGGAACTCGAGACCTACGACTGGGTGCTGTTCACCAGCGCCAATGGCGTCCGCGCGTTTCGGGACCGCCTGGCCTCCTCGCGGCGGGGCCGACCCTTGCCGGCGGCCCTGGGCTGGGCTGTCGCGGGCCCGCACACGGCGCAGAGCCTGGCGGCGCTGGGCGTCAGGAGGATCTGGTCGCCCACGGCGGCCTCGGGACTGACGGCGGCGTCCGAGCTGCCGGCCGGTGCCGGCGCGCGCGTGCTCTGGGTGCGGGGGAATCTGGCTTCGACAGCAGTGGCGCGACGCCTCCGCGCGCGGGCGCTGACCGTGCATGACGTCGTCGGCTACCGGACCGTCGAGGCCCCAGAGAGTAGCCGTGGGCCGCTGGCCGCCGCCTGGCGTAACGGACTCGACGGCGTCGTGCTCGCCAGCGCATCGGCCGCGCATGGGTTCGCGAAGCTCGCGCACGACGTCGGCGTCGACCGCCCACCGGATGGCTTCCTGATCGTCGCGATTGGG
>DATDQT010000039.1:0-18730 GCA_035292085.1 bacterium | reverse complement strand
ACCACCAGCCCCGTCCATAGCAGCCGGAAATTCCGGTACCGCAGCGGTGCCAGCGCGGAGACGCGCGGGGGAATCTCGGCGACGACGGTGGCGGAGGTCTCGTCGGACACGGCTTACATTCTAGCAACAGAAGTAGATGGGCCGTACGCACGTTTCCACGGTTCGCCCGGTGGGCGGCACATGCCGCGGGACACTCCGGGGCGTTTGGTACGCAGACCCGCGACGCGATCGCGCTGCAGCTGAAGATCGACGAACTGATCCGCGTGTTCGAGGGGGCGCATACCGTGCTGCTCGATCTCGAGGAACTGACCGAGGACGAGCTGGAGGAGATCCGCAAGCGCTACATCGAGCTGGCGCGGAAGGCCCGCGAGGAGCTCCGCAGGGGCCACCGCGACACCGGACGGCCGCGGCTTTAGATTACCAGGGGCTGGAGTAGCGCTCTTCCTTCCAGGGATCGCCGTGGCTGTGGTAGCCGTTGCGCTCCCAGAACCCCCGTCGATCGTTGGCCATCAACTCGATTCCCCGGACCCACTTCGCGCTCTTCCAGAAGTACAGGGGCGGGACAACCAGCCGCAGCGGCCACCCGTGCTCGGCGGTCAGATCGTTCCCGTCGGCACGGTAGGCAAACAGCGCGTCGTCACGCAGCAGGTATGACAGGGGCAGGTTGGTTTCATACCCCTGCTCGGCGTAGACCATCACGAAGCGCGCGGCCGGCCGCGCCCCGGCGAGGTCCAACACGGTCGTGGCCGCGACTCCCTCAAAGCTGACGCCCAGTTTGGACCAGGCCGTGACGCAGTGGGTGTCGCAGGTCACCATCACCTTCGGCAGGACCATAAAGTCGTCGTACGATACGCGGACGGGCCGCTCGACTTCGCCGAACACGCGAAAGTCCCACCCCTCCGGATCAAAGCGGGGAATCGATCCGTAGTGGAGGACGGGCCACTTCTCCGTCTTGTACTGTCCCGGCGGAATTCGCCCCGCCAGATGCTCGCGTTCCATGCCGATCATCCTCTACGAGGAACTGTCAACGCCGGTCCTCGGTCTGCGGCGGCCGGCTTTCGGGTGCCGGGCTGTTGTAGCGGTTCATCGCGGCGGCCGGCCCCTCCCGCACCGCCAGTTCCACCGCATCCGCGGCCCGTGTCAATGCCGCCTCAAAGACCGGCCGTTCCGTGTCAGTGGCCCGGGTCAGGACGTACTCGGCCGGGTCCACTCCCTCCGGCGGGCGGCCAATCCCGACGCGCAGGCGTGGGAACGCTGCGCTGCCCAGAGCATCGATCACCGACCGCAGGCCGTTGTGTCCGCCATGTGTCCCGCGCGTGCGCAGGCGAACGCGGCCGAGCGGCAGGTCGAGATCGTCAACAACGAGGAAGAGGTCGCCGAGCGCCACCCGATGCCGCCGCATGAGATTCGCGACCGCGGTGCCGCTCACGTTCACGTACGTCTGGGGCTTGGCCAGTAAGACGCGCAGCCCACCAACCCGCGCCCGGCCGACCACAGACCATCCATCCTCGACGGTCACCGCGGTGTGCCATCGCTGGGCCAGCCGGTCGATGACCTCCCAGCCCACGTTGTGCCGGGTTCCCTGGTACCGACGACCAGGATTCCCGAGCCCCACAATGAGTTTCAGGGCTTTTCTTTCTCCTCGACTTCGGTGGCCTTGCCCTTCTCGGGGGCAGGCTTGGCCTCCGCGGCCGGCTTGGCTTCTGCGGCGGCCTCGGCGGCAGGCACCTCGGCAGGGGCGGCCGGTACGACCTCCTCCACCACCTTCGGCGTGGCGACGAGGACGATGGGCTCCCCCGACGCGGTGAGGACCGTCACGTCGGCGGGGACCCGGAGGTCCGAGACGTGGATCGACTGCCCGACCGTCAGCGCGCTGACATCGACGTCGATGGATTCGGGAATCCGCGTGGGTAAACACTCCACCAGCAGATCGCGCAGGTGGACTTCCATGACCCCGCCGTCGACGACGCCCTTCGGAGTGCCGAGGAACGTCAGCGGGACGCGGGTTTCAACGGTCTCGGTCAGATCAATGGTGTGGAAGTCGACATGCGTGATGGTCTCGCGCGTGAAGACGCCTCGCTGGACCTGCTTGATCATGACTGTCTTCGCGAGCTCGCCGTCGGACAGCGCGAGGTCGATCAACACGTTCAACCCGGCGTGGGTGTGCAGCGCCCCGCGGAGAGCTTTGCCGTCCACGGTGACGGGCAGCGGGTCAAGGCCGCGGCCGTACACCACTCCCGGCACCAGGCCGCCGCGGCGCAGTTTGCGCGCGACGTTCTTCCCGACGGCGGCGCGCCGCTGGACAGTCAACTGCACGCGTTCCATACTCAGACCCCCTCAGACGACAGACTTCCGTATTATAGCAAAGCGCGCTGGGAGCGAGAGACGCGGCGGGCGAGGGGGGAGGTCACCGAGCGGAGATTGGAGGGCGGCAACCACCTCGCAGGCCGTGACGAGCGGGATGTCACGCACCCAGGGAGCGGCGAGAACCACCCAGGGCCGTAGTCATCCGACGCGTTTGGCAGGCGAGCGCGCCAGGGAGCGTGAGGCCTGCGAATAGATCCGCGCCGCCCGACTCGGAGCGAAGGGGGCCGCCCCCGAGTAAACCGCCACCTGGGCCATCCAAATTGACCCACCACCCGTCAGGGGGCGACGGTCGTGCGGTGCAGCAGGCGGTTGGTGACGTCGTAGATCTCGATGATCAGCCCCCCCGCCGTGACCCGGACCAGGCCGAACGTGAAACTGCTGTTGAAGGAGAACTCGGTCTCCGGCTCGCCGGCGGCCCTCCGGCGGCTGCTGATGATCGCGGCCAGGGGCCCGGAGATCGCCTCCACAATTCCTTCCTTGTAGCGCAGCACGGCCGCGTAGTGCACGTCCGCCGTGAGGAAGACGACGCGCCGGACGCCGTTCTTGACGATGAAGTCGAAGATCTCTTGCCGCTCGGTTGTGTAGCCGTCCCAGGAATCGGCGCCGTGATACTTCAGGGGGACGCTGGAGGCGATGACCTTGAACCGCGCCGGCGACGCGGCGAGCCCGCGCAGCAGCCACTGTTTCTGGGCGGCGCCGAGCATCGTCTTCTCGACCGTGTCCCGCTGAAACGGCGGCGACCGGTACTGCCGGGTGTCAAGCATGAACAGTTCGAGGAGCTGCCCCCATCGGAATGACCGATACATCCGGCCCGGCTCGTCGGCGGGCCGGACCGGCCAGTACTCGAGGAAGACCTGACGTCCCACCGCGAGCCGGTCGTGGCTCGCGTCGAAGTTGTTGGCCACCTCGTGGTCGTCCCACACGGCATAGATCGAGGTGGCCCTGGCAAAACGCAGGAAGGCCTCGTCTTCGCGATTCCGGCGGGAACAGGCCCGGTAGGCGGGCAGCGTGCGCGCGTCGCAGTCGATATCCGTGTACACGGTATCGCCGAGGAAGAGGAAGAACTCCGGATTCCTGCTGCGGATCGCGTCGAAAATCGCAAACGGCCGGAACCGCTCGCTCATGTCGGCCGACCAGGCAAACGTCACGTCGGCGGCCGCGGTGGGCGCGGGAGCGGTCGTGAAGGTCCCCACCAGGCTGGCGCCGCGCTGATCGCCACTTGCCGCGACGACGCGATACGAGTATGTCGTCCCCGGCTGCAGGGTGCGCAGGTCGACCTTGCCGGTCAGGTCGGTCTCCGCCGTCGTGGCGACGACGGCCGGCCACACAGTGCCAAGGGCCTGGGAGGTCCCGTACTCCACGCGGAGCGACGCGGGCACGGACGTCCGCGCCCAGATGACGGCGCGCGTGTCGGTCACGTCCCCACTGGCGATCCCCTGCGGGAACGTGATCGTGGTCTGGGCCGACACGGGAGCGACGAGGAACAGTGCGACCAGCAGCACACCCGTCGTTCTGATCCGGTTCAGCGTCCTCAACGGGGGACACCCTCTTCGGCGGAGCGGACCAGTTCGATGCTGGCATTCGTCAAGAGTTCCAATGACAGCGGGTCGGGATACTGGCCCTCGAACACGATCCGCCTGATGCCGACATTGAGAAGCGTCTTCGCACAGTTCAGGCACGGGAGGTATGTGCAGTAGAGCGTCCCGCCCGCCACGGACACGCCGTGGTAGGCGGCCTGAATGACGCAGTTCATCTCGGCATGAATACACAGACAGGTATCATGGCTGGTGCCCGACGGCGCATCGCCGGCGCAGCGGGCACAGCCACCCTCTCCGCAGTTGCGCACGCCTCGGGGGGTGTCGTTGTATCCGGTCGTCAGGACCATGCGGTCCTTGACGATCACGGCCCCAACTCTGCGACGGACACACGTTGATCGCGTCGACGCAAGATGCGCCATCCGCATGAAGTACAGATCCCAACTCGGCCGACTCATCCGCTACTTCGTCCCGAACAACCGGTCCCCGGCATCGCCCAATCCCGGGACGATGTACCCGTGGTCATTGAGGTGGCTGTCCACGGCCGCCGTGTAGATGTCGACGTCGGGATGGGCATTGTGCAGTTTTGTGATCCCTTCGGGCGCCGCGATGATCGACATGACCTTGATCGTGCGGCAGCCCCGCTGTTTCAGGGTGTCCACGCACGCGACGATGGAACCGCCGGTGGCGAGCATCGGGTCGACGATCATCGCCTCCCGATCGGCGATGTCCGGCGGCAGTTTGGAGTAGTACGTCACCGGCTCGAGGCTCTCCGGATCCCGGTAGATCCCGACGTGCCCGACCGGGGCCGTGGGGATGAGGCGCGAGACGCCGGTCTCCATCGCCAGGCCCGCGCGCAGGATCGGGATGACCGCGATCTCCTGCCCGGCAATTGTCCACCCCTTGGCCGTCCCGAGGGGCGTGTGCACCTCCAGCTCCTGGGTGCGATGCGCGCGCGTCACCTCGAACGCCATCAGCATGGCGAGCTCTTCCACCAGCTCGCGGAACTCCTTGTGCCCGGTCCGCGCATCGCGGAGAATCGTGACCTTGTGCAGGATCAGCGGGTGATCGAAGACGTGAACTTTACGCACCATACACCCCCCGCTCTCGTCGTTCCAGCGCCATCAGCTTCTCCACCCGCACCTGGTGCCGGCCGCCGTCGAACGGCGTCTCGAGCCAGGCGCGGACGAGGTCCCGGGCGACCTCTGATCCCACGACCCGCTGGCCGAGCGCCAGCACGTTCGCATCGTTGTGGGCGCGCGCCAGCCTCGCGGTCGTCACATCGTGGCACACCGCGCAGCGGATGCCGGGGACCTTGTTCGCCACCATCGCTTCGCCGTTTCCTGATCCGCCGAGCACGATGCCGCGCTCACACTCACCGCGGCTGACCGCCTCGGCGGCCAGCACGACGAAATCCGGATAGTCGACCGGATCGTCCGAGTGCGTGCCGAAGTCGCGGACTTCGTGGCCCAGTTCACGCAGCAGGAGCTTCAGATCTTCCTTGAGCCGGTAGCCGGCATGGTCGCTGGCGACGGCCACCTTCATGCCAGCACCGCCCCGGTAGGAATCGCCCCTGCCCGCACGACGCGGACGGGATCGGCCGTGGCATCCACCACGGTCGACGGCATCCCCGCGCGGGTGCGCCCCCCATCGATGATCACGGCGACCTGATTCCCAATATCGACGATGGCCTGCTGCGCCGTTCGCGGGTCCGGCCGGCCGTGAGAGTTGGCGCTGGTACCGACCAGCGGCACGCCCGCCGCGCGGATGAGCGCCCGCGCCAGAGGGTGGTCGGGGACGCGCAGCCCGACCGTCGGCCCGCCGGCCGTGATGAGGCCTGGCATCCTGCTGCTGCGGCGCACCACCAGCGTCAGGGCCCCCGGCCAGAACCGGGCGGCAAGCCGCCGCGCGGCGGCGGTGAGATCTTCGGCGTATGCGTCCAGGTCGGAGGGATCCGCCAGCAGGACCGGCAGCGGCTCAGACGTGGGCCGCCGCTTGATCGCGAACACGCGGCGCACCGCCTGCGCGCGGTCAATCCGGCAGCTCAGCGCGTACAGGGTATCCGTCGGGTAGATGATAACCTGGCCGTCATTCAGCGCCTCAACCGCGCGGCGTGGAGGCTCGGTGTCCTCCGGACCAACCCTCAGGATCGGTATCTGCGGTGTGTCGATCGTAGCAAGGTTGGAAAAGGTGAGGTCGGCGTAGGACATCGCCTAGGTATTCGCGTCACTATAACCCGCGTCCTATCCGTGCAAACCATGAGGGGCGGGGGGTGCCCTCATGGGTTCCTCAATGCGGTCACGACGCGTTCGATGCCGGCGTAGTCCCTGAGCGTGGATACGTGAGAAAAGGCGGCACGATCGTCGACGAATGCGCACAGCGCTGGAGCCTGGCCGGCTCCTACTTCCATGGCGAGGAGGCCGCCCGGGCGGAGCCAGCGCGGGGCGGATTCCTCCAACGCCCGGTGGAAGGCCAGGCCGTCGCCCGTGCCGACGACCGCCACGGCGGGTTCGAAGTCGCGAATCTCGCGGGGAAGCGACGCCACCAGTTCCGGAGGCACGTACGGAGGGTTGCTGGCAATCACGTCGATCGTGCCGGCAAGTGCGGGGGGCAGCGGGTCCAGCATGTCCCCCGCGAGGAACTCGATGCGATCCGCCACGCCGTGACGGCGCGCGTTCTCCACAGCGACGTCCAGCGCCGCCGCCGAAATGTCCGTGGCCAGCACCGCGGCCGACGGGACATGGTAGGCGACTGCGACCGCGATGCAGCCGCTGCCGGTGCCGATATCGACGACCAACTGACGGGCTCCGGGCTTCGGGCTTCGGGCCTCGTCGTCCGCGGTGAAATGTGTCGAAGCCCGATGCCCGATGCCCGATGCCCGTCCCGTCAGGAACTCTACCACGGCCTCCACCAGCACCTCCGTCTCAGGTCGCGGGATCAGGACGCGCTCATCGACGAGGAACGACAGCCCCATGAACTCCCGCTCACCGATGATGTAGTGGACCGGCCGGCCGCGCGCGCGCTCCTCCAGCAAGGCCTGGTAACGTTCCCATACATCCGCGGCCAGCGCAGACTCCCAGCGGATGTAGAGGGCGGCCCGGTCCCAGCCGGCGGCACGGCGCAGGAGCACTTCGGCTTCAATCGAGGATTCGGACGAACCCGCCGCGGTGAGATGCTCGCGTCCTGCGAGGAACGCGTCTTTGACGTTCACGAACGGGGACTCAGACTGCGGTGGAGACAGCCGCCTGCGATTCGGCGGAGGCCAGCGCGTCGGAAAACTCGTCCAGATCGCCGTCGAGGATCGTATCCAGCCGGTGGAGCGACAGACCGATCCGGTGGTCGGTCACGCGGTTCTGGGGAAAGTTATACGTCCGGATTTTCTCGCTGCGCTCACCGGTGCCGACCTGCAGCCGCCGCTGCCGGGCGATCTCCTGCTGCTGCCGCTGAATCTCGAACTCCAGGAGCTTGGCCCGAAGGATACGCATAGCCTTCTCCCGGTTCTGATGCTGCGAGCGTTCGTCCTGGCACGACACGACCAGCCCGGACGGCAGATGCCGGATGCGCACCGCCGTCTCCACCTTGTTCACGTTCTGGCCGCCGGCGCCGCCCGCCCGGTAAGTTTCGATCTCCAGTTCGTCGGGTTTGATCTGCACGTCGACCTCTTCCGCCTCCGGCAGCACGGCCACCGTGGCCGTCGAGGTGTGGATGCGGCCGGCCGCCTCCGTGGTGGGGACACGCTGCACGCGGTGGACGCCACTCTCGAACTTCAGCCGGCGGTACGCCCCTCGGCCCAGGATGCCGAACACGATCTCCTTGAACCCGCCGAGTTCCGTGGGGCTGCTTTCCAGGACTTCCACCCGCCACCGGTTGCGCTCGGCGAACCGGGAGTACATCCGGTACAGGTCGCCCGCGAACAAACCGGCCTCGCTGCCACCGGTGCCCGCGCGGATCTCCATGATGATGCTGCGTTCGGCCAGCGGGTCTTTCGGGGCTATGAGGTCGCGCAGCGCTGCCTCCAGTTCCGTCTGGCGGAGGCGCAGGGCTGCCTCTTCGGCCACCGCCAGCGCCTGCACGTCGGCATCGCGCTCCGTGCGCGCCAGCACCGCCGCTTCCTCGGCCTCACGGCTCACCCGCTGGTACTCGCGAAACGTCGTGACCGTCTGCTCGAGATCCGCCCGCTCCTTGGCCACCTGCTGATAGCGGTCCCGGTCGGCGAAGATCGCCGGGTCGGCCAGCGCGCCGGTCAGCTCGTCGAACCGCGCGGCGAGCTGTTCGAGTCTTTCTGTCACTGCCGTCATGTCGTTCATCGCTACCTCAAATTATAGACTGTCAGGCGACGGCGGGTTCCTGGGCCCCTTCGCGTTCGGTCACCTCCCGCAGTGCGCGCGCCGCGACTTCCATCTGCGCCTCGTCGGGCTCCCGTGTGGTCAGCCGCTGCAGCCACATCCCCGGGGCCACCAGGGGCCGGAACCACCGGTACCGCGCGCCGGCTCTGATGATCTCGTAGCTCACGCCCGCCACGAGCGGAATCAACGCCACCCGGCTCGCAATCCGCAGCACCAGCGGGGGGCGGCCCAGGAAACTGAACACGATGATGGCCACGACCATCACGATGAGGAGAAAGCTGGTCCCGCAGCGGGGATGGAACCGGCTGTGCCGCCGCACCGCCGCGACGTCGAGCGGGTCACCGGCCTCGTAGGCGTTGACCGCTTTGTGTTCGGCACCGTGGTACGCGTAGACGCGGCGGATGTCGGGCAGGCGGGCGATCGACCCGATGTAGGCAATCAGGATGCTCACGCGGATCGCACCCTCGACGAGATTCAGGAGGACGACGCTGGGCAGGAAGCGGTCCAGCGCGCGCGCACCGATGGTGGGGAGCACGAAAAACAAGCCCACCGCCAGGGCCAGCCCCACGGCGGCCGAGACGCCGATCTGGCTCGCCGTGAGCTGCTCCTCCTCGCCCAGCGCCGCATTCGCCGAGAAGAACAGCGCCCGGATCCCGATGGTGAGGGCTTCGTACAGCACGATGATGCCGCGGAGGACCGGCAGCCGCAGCCAGGGGTACCGCACCAGCAGCGAGTCCAACCGCTGCACGGAGGTCAGAATGTCCCCGTCCGGGCGCCGGACCGCCGTGGCCGTCCAGTGCGGCGAACGCATCATGACCCCTTCCATCACCGCCTGGCCACCGATCAACAATCGCTCACTCATGATCGAATCGACCCGATCGTCACAATCTTCCCAATCTTCCCGATCGCACGCAACCTACGCTCACGGTGTGGCCTTCGTGGATTGCGCCGCTCGCGCAGAGTGAGGTTTGCCGGGTACGTCGTGATGCTGCCGGCATCGCGCCTCGTAGACCTCCTGGGCTCCAATCATGATCACCGGATCCGTATACTGCGCCGGCCGTCCGTTGACCAGGCGCTGGGTCCGGCTGGCAGGCTCTCCGCAGACCATGCAGATCGCCTGCAGTTTATCCACCGACTCCGCGAGGGCCATCAGCTGCGGGACCGCGCCGAACGGTTCGCCCCGAAAATCCAGATCCAATCCGGCCATGATGACCCGCACCCCCCGGCCCGCCAGCTGCACCGCCACATCGACAATGCCCGCGTCGAGGAACTGCACTTCGTCCACGGCGACCACGTCCGCCGCCGGATTCACCTTCGCCGGGACGTCGGCGCTGGACGACACGGGGACCGCATCCAGACGCGTGCCGTCGTGCGAGGCCACGTGCTGGTGTCCGTAGCGGTCGTCGAGGCTCGGCTTGAACACCTGAACGTGCTGGCGCGCAATCTGCGCCCGGCGAACGCGGCGGATGAGTTCCTCGCTCTTGCCGCTGAACATGCTGCCCACGATCAACTCGAGCTTTCCCGACGGTTTCGTGGTCATCCGGCCGACTCTCCTCGGACACGTCGACGCCGTTCGGCACGTCTCGCCCTCAGCCACGGCCATATCAGCAGTCCGATCGCAGCGAGGATCGGCGCGATCACCAGCAGCCCGATCACCCCGCGCGCGGTCGTCGTCTGCAGGCGGCTCCGCCGGTCCGCCTGCTCCACGGCGGCAAAGGCCACTTCCATGTGCGACGCGGCCTGCGCCACCGCGAGGCGGCGGAGCGGAAGGACCGCTCGGAATGCCTCGTCGACGACGGTCGCCCCCTCGGGTTCCAGCAGCACACGGCTCGGGCTGCCGGCCAGCGTGGTGCGGTAGACGAACTGCGTCACGGCCAGATAGGTCGGCACGTCCAGCGCCGCCACCGGGCCGCGGCCGGCGGCCGCGCGCCACTGCCGCTCGGCGGCGTCGAAGGACGTCCCAAACCGCGCTTCGAAGAGCGGCTCAACATCATAGTATCTGAACTCCACCTCCGCGACGAAGGCCGCGGTCTGGGCGATCCCGTACGTCTGCAGCAGGTGGGCCATGAACGACACCGCGACCGGATAACTCACCGGCAGCGCCCCCCCGAAATCTGCCGGCGGGAGCAGGCTCACGAGCGAGGGAATCGGCTGTCCCGACGCCTCCAACGCCCGCACGTGCCGGTGCGCATCCACTCCCGCGGCCAGATCGGCCAGCGCCTCGCCGAGCCCCCAGCGCAGGAACGGGATGGCCCGCGGAAACAGACGCGCGACCACCGCCCGCGTGACCGGGTAGGGGGAGAGAACGTCGGCAGGACTGTGATCGACCGCGCCCCACGCGTAGACCAGATCACCGTACCCCTGCGCGGAGAACTGCCACCAATCGGTGCGAAACCGCTCGACGGTCGGAAACAGCGGATAGAGAATCGTCAGCGGGCGCATGCCCAGCGGGGCAATCACCCCGGCATAGAGATGCTCTAGTTCCTCCGCCGCGGCTGCCGCGCGTGCGGCCGCCGCGCTGCCGGGAACCGTATACACATAGACGTGCTCCGACGCGCGCACGGCCCAGCCCGCCGGCGCCTGCACGTCGGCCGCCTGGGCCACACCGGCCGCCGCCGCGGCCGCCGCCGCCGCTGCCACGGACAGCAGCGCCGCCCAGAAACACGAGAGGAGGCGGATCCGCCTCCCCTCCGGTCTCATCCCCACGCGGGGATGGTCACACCTTGAGGCCATACTTCTTGGCGAACTTCTGCACGCGGCCTTCCGCGTCGATGAACTTGCGCTGTCCGGTGTAGAACGGGTGGCACTTCGAGCAGATCTCAACGCGGATGTTCTGCTTCGTGGAGCCGGTGACAAACGTCGTCCCGCAAGACCCGCAGGTCACGGTGGTCTGCCGGTATTCGGGATGAATGCCTTTCTTCATGCGCATACCCTCGTGTGCAAATCCGGAAACCGAAACGGGAAACCGGAAACGGGTTCGTGTAGGAAACCTCGCCGATTATAGCACCGCGCTGGGGGCGTGACAACGACTGGGTTCCGGTCGTCCCGTTTCCGGTCGTTCGGGCGTTAAAGGTATCGCAGTGGGTTGAGGGGGCGTCCGTTGACGCGCACTTCAAAGTGCACGTGCGATCCGGTGCAGCTGCCGGTGCAGCCGACGCGGGCGATGATTTGTCCTGCCGACACGGCCTGGCCGCCGCGCACCAGCAGCTTCGACGCATGGCCGTAGATGCTGATGATGCCGGCGCCGTGGTCGATCATGACGGCGAGCCCGTACCCGTAGTACCACCCGGCAAAGGACACCAGCCCGCCCCGCCCGGCGTAGATGGGCGTCCCGCGTGGTGCGGCAATGTCGATCCCGTTGTGGTGGCGCCGCCACCGCACGCCGAACCGCGACGTCAGCACCCCGCGGGCGGGCCAGGTGAAGAACCCGCGCTGCAGTGCGCCGGCCAGCGGCCGCGTGTTCTGCGGGACCTGCACCCTCGGCGCGGCCCGGGCCGCCGTACCGGACGCGGCCGTCCGGCCGGGTATCGTCAGCCGCTGACCCGCCCGGATCGCGTGCGCGCTGGCCAGCCCGTTGGCCTCGACCAGTGTGCGCGTGCTGACCCCGTAGGTGTCAGCAATCTGGGAGAGGGTCTGGCCGGAGCGAACCACGATCGTCTGGGATTCCCCGCGCGTCGAGACCCGGGCCGGTGATGCCCCGGCGGCCGACGGCTGCACGGCCAGCCGCTGACCGAGCCGCAGCGTCGCGGTCTCGGACACGCCGTTCATTTGGGCCAACGCGCTCACCGACGTTCCGTACTGCCGGGCCAGCGACCACAAGGTGTCTCCGGCCGCCACGACGTGCACGGACGTCTTCGGGGGAGACGCTTCGACGCGCACCGCGGCCTGCGGGGCGGACGTGTTCTGGACGGCCGGCCGGGTTCTGGGAACCAGATACGATCGGAGTGCGGCGAAGGCGTCGTCCGCGGGTGTGTCGACCTGCACGGCGAGGAGGAAGGGAACAGGCGGCCTGGCAACGGCCGGCGTGACCAGCGGCGCCGTGGGCACCAGCAATGCTCCAAGCACCACCGCGGCAAAATACGGCCGTGCCGTCTTCCTCATCGACCACCTGCCTCGCCAAGAATGTGCTGAGTCCGACGGAAGGGGTGTCTGACCTGCGCCGTCCTCCCTATTCGGACGCCCGGAAAAGAATCCTTCTGGTTACTGGATTTCTTCTTCCGCGCTCTTGACGATGGACCGCAGGAAGGCCTGGTTGTTCGCGGTCTTGCGCAGCCGATCCAGAATCAGTTCCGTCATCGCGACCGTGTCGAGCTGCTCCAGACTCTTGCGCAGCACCCACACTTTGCGCAGTTCGTCCTCGGTCAGCAGCAGCTCTTCGCGGCGCGTGCTGCTCATCTTGATGTCGATCGCCGGGAAGGTCCGGCGCTCCTGGAGCTTGCGGTTGAGGTGGAGCTCCATGTTCCCGGTGCCTTTGAACTCTTCGTAGACCATGTCGTCCATGCGGCTGCCCGTATCGATGAGTGCTGTGGCGACGATGGTTAAGCTGCCGCCCTCTTCCACCTTCCGGGCCGCGCCGAAGAAGCGTTTGGGCCGGTGCAGCGCCGCCGGATCGAGCCCGCCGCTGAGCGTGCGGCCCGACGGTGGAATGACCAGGTTGTTCGCCCGCGAAAAGCGCGTGAGGCTGTCGAGCAGGATGACGACGTCGCGTTTGCCTTCGACGAGGCGTTTGGCCCGGTCCAGGACGAGGTCCGCGACCTGCACGTGCTCTTCCGGCGGCCGGTCAAAGGTGCTGGCCACCACTTCGGCCTCGACGGAGCGGCGCATGTCGGTGACTTCCTCCGGCCGCTCGTCCAGCAGCAGCACCATCAGGTAGACTTCGGGAAAACTCGTCACGATGGCCTGGCCGATTTTCTTGAGGATGGTGGTCTTTCCGGCCTTGGGCGGTGACACGATCATCGCGCGCTGCCCCTTGCCGATCGGCGCGAAGAGGTCGACCATCCGCGTGGTCAGGTCGCTGTCGGTTTCCAGCTTCACCCGTTCATAGGGAAAGACCGGCGTGAGTTTCTCGAAGTCCGGCCGGTTCCTGGCCTGCTCCGGATCCAGACCGTTGACGGCCTCGACGCGGAGCAGCGCGTAGTACTTCTCGTTGTCCTTGGGAGGCCGGACCTGTCCCAGGACCTCGTCGCCCACCCGCAGGCCGAACCGCTTGATCTGGGATGGGGAGACGTAGATGTCCTCACTGCCCGGCAGGTAGCCGCTGGTCCGGAGGAATCCATAGCCTTCGGGCATGATTTCCAGAATGCCCGAGCGGAAGATCAGCCCGGATTGCTCGGTCTGGGCCTGCAGAATGCGCATGATCAACTCCTGTTTTCGAAAACGCCGGAAATTGGCGATGTTGAGCTCCTTGGCAAGGTCCTGGAGCTCGTTCATCGTCTTGGTTTCCAACTCGGCGATCGCCGCCACGGTCACGTTCACCTCCGGACGTACCCCACCCTCATCCGCCGGGACGGAGGTGGAGTCACTGCACCTTGGTTTTGCGGCGCTCGAGCTCCTGCTGGAGCGCCCGCCAGTCGGCCAGGAACTTCTCCTGGCCGCTGTCGGTCAGTGTGTGCTTGAAGAGCTGCTCGAGGACCTTGAGCGGCATCGTCGCAATGTCGGCGCCCGCGAGCGCGGCGGCGGTGACGTGGAGCGGATGGCGCAGGCTCGCCGCCAGGACGGCGGTGGTGAACCCGTAGGTGCGGTAGATCTGCACCGTGTCGCGCACGACCTGCATGCCGTCGTGACCGATGTCATCGAGCCGCCCGACGAACGGGCTCACGAAGGTCGCACCGATCTTCGCCGCCAGCAGCGCCTGATTCGCCGAGAACGTCAGCGTGACGTTGATGCGGATGCCGTCGGTCACCAGCGCCTTGCCCGCGACCAGCCCGTCAACGGTGCACGGCACCTTCACGACGACGTTGGGCGCCCAGGTCGCATAGTCCCGGCCCTGGGCGATCATCTCCTCTGCCTTGTTGCTGGTCGTCTCCACTGAGATCGGTCCGGACACAATCTGCGCGATCTGGCGGATCAGATCCCGGTAGTCCATCCCTTCCTTGCTGACCAGCGACGGGTTGGTGGTCACGCCGTCGCACAGGCTCCATCGCGCGGCGATCCGGATCTCTTCGAGACTGCCGGTGTCAAGGAAGAACTTCATCGGGCGGTCGCCTCAATGTAGGCGACGTCGCCGACGTCGGTGGGCTTCAAGAACTGGATGGCGTCGCCGGCGCGCAGATCGCGGAGGGTCGCCTGGACGTTGTTGCGGTAGATCGCGTTGGCCCGGGCCACCCGGAACGTGCGCTGCTGTTTCTGGGCATCTTCGACGACGATGAACGACGGCGTGCCGGTGGACACGTCCTTGAGGGTCCCCTTGGACCAGTCGTACCGGTTCGTCGTCGTCATCAACTGATCCAGCGCCCACGCGGCCTCGGCGCGGGTCGCCGCCGCCGCGGGACGGATCTGGTTGGCGGCGTTCACCAGGAGGATCTTCTTCTCGACGGCGACGGCCATCGCTCCGCGCTGCGCGGCCGGAATCGCCGCGGCATCCGCCACCGGAATCTGCGCGGTGGCCGCGGCCTCGCCCAGGCCCATGGCCCGGACCACGAATGCCGCCAGGTCGGTCCGGTTCACGTCCGCCTTCGGCCGCCAGGTGTTGTCGGGAAACGCCGGCATCAGCCCTTTCACGAACGTGAGGGTGAGCGCGGTGGGGTTGGCCTTGGTCGTGTGGACGCCCTGGATCTCGTAGCGGCCCGGCGGCACCGGGTTGTCGTTCTGATCGAGCTGCCGCCAGCGGGTGACGGCCGTGTAGCTGGCTCCGGCGGCGAGGGCCACCGGGCCCTGGACCGGGAGGAACGCGCGGCCGACCGACCAGCGGGCAATTTCCGTCCCGTCGGCTTCGCGGATCACAAAGTCGTGGAACTGCGAATTGGTGAACTCGAACTGCATGTCGCTGGTCCCGGTGTTCTTAACCTCGAAGCGGATCTCGACCAGGTCGCCGGGGCCGTACAGCGCATCGGTTTGGGCCGCCGAACAGGTGGTCTCGACCCGCCGCACGCGGCACAGCGACAGCGTGTAGAGGAGCGGGCCCTTCCGGATTTCCACTTTCGGGGGCGCGGCGACGCCGACGTTCATGACCGCGGCGACCGCGGACTGCAGGTCGCGGGGGACGTCGTTGGCGTCTTTCAGCTCCGACACGGACAGGCCCTGACCGGACAGTCCCATCGCCCGCGACAGGAAGACCGCCAGGTCCAGCCGCGGCACGGGGCCCGACGGATTGAACCGGCCGTCGGCGGGGACGCGGATGATGCCCTTGGCCGCCAGCCGTTCGGCCGACTGCTGGGCGAAATTTCCCTGGAGATCGGAGAAGATGGCCCCCCACGCCGGGAGGACAAGGGTCGCAATCGCGATCAGCGCGAGTGCGACACTTCCGCCATGCCACTGCCACCGTGTCAGCGTCCGCATGCCAGTCTGTCTCCTTTGGAATGGAAGGTGCACCGAAGCCCGGTGCCGGGATACCGAATCGAACGGATGCGTCGTCGCGGGTCGTGTCGCTCCGGGGTCGTGGCCGACTCCGCCGTCGCTTTCGCGTCCCTGCGGAAAACTCCTGCCGGTCATTATACCCCAGTTCTCCCGAATTTGGACATGCGAAATGGGCCGGAGGTTTGGGCGAAATGAAGACCCTTACATCCGCTCGGGCACCTGGATGCCCAACAGCGCCAGTCCCGTCCGCATCACCGTCGCGACGCCGGAGACCAGGTGGAGGCGGCTGTCGCGGAGGCCGGGATCGCCGGCCTGCAGTACCGGGACGTCGTGGTAGAAAGCGTGGAACTGCTGGGCGAGCCCGAACAGGTAGTTGCAGACCAGATGTGGGTGGTAGGTCTGCGCCGCGTCGCGCACGACGTCGGGAAATCGCGCCAGGTGCTTGAGCAGCCTCCACTCCTCGTCCGTCTGCGCCGCCCGGGGATCGTACGTCCCGGCCGCGGCTCCGTCGGGGGCCTTGCGGAGGATGCCGCGCGCCCGCACGTAGGTGTACTGCAGGTACGGCGCGCTGTCGCCATCCAGTGCCAGCATGCGGTCCCAGTCGAACGCGATGTCCTTCACCCGATTCTGGGAGAGGTCGGCGTACTTCACCGCCCCCACCCCGACCATGCGGGCGACATCGGCGCGTTCGGCGTCGGGGAGTTCGGGGTTCTTCTCGTCGACCAGACGGCGCGCGCGGAGCACCGCTTCAGACAGCACGTCCTCGAGGAAAATCACCGTGCCGCGCCGGGTCCGCATCCGGCCTTCGGGCAGGGTGATCGACCCGAAGTCGACGTGCACGTAGTCCACGTCGGCGAATCCCAGCTTGCGCAGCGTCGCGAACACCTGACTGAAGTACAGCGCCTGGGCGCCCACGACGTAGATCAGCCGGGACGGGTGAAATTCGCGGATCCGGAAGAGCGCCGCCGCCAGGTCGCGGGTGGAGTACAAGGTCGCCCCGTCACGCCGCCGCAGCAGCAGCGGCGTGGAGATGCCGACATCGTCGAGCGGCACGATGAGGGCCCCCTCGTGCTCCACGGCGACCCCGGCGCGCACAGCGAGGTCGATGACCTCCTGGGTCTTGTCCTCGTAGAAGCTCTCGCCGAGCGTGTAGTCGAAGCCGACGTCGAGCAGCCGGTACACGCGGTCGAATTCTGCCGTGCTGTGGCCGGTGAACTCCGCCCAGAGCCGGCGCGCCTCCGGATCGCCGCGTTCGAGTTTGAGCGACCATTCGCGGGCGCGCTCGCGCAGGTCGGGCTGGGCCCGCGCTTCGGCATCGAACTTCACGTAGAGACGGAGGAGTTCGCCGATCGGGTCGCGCTGGTACGCCTCGACATCGACCCACGTCGTGAACGCGTAGAGGTATGCGCCGAACTGCGTGCCCCAGTCTCCCAGGTGGTTGTCCCCGATCGAGCGGTAGCCGCCGAACGCGAACAACTTGTAGATCGCGTCCCCGATGACCGTCGAACGGAGGTGGCCCACCGACATCGGCCGCGCAATATTCGGGGCCGAGTAGTCGATAACCACCGTCTGCCCCGCGCCGAGGTCGCTGCTGGCGTACCGGTCGCCCATCCGCGCGATGTCACCCATCACGCCGGCCGCGAACGTCTCCCGGTCGAGGATGAAATTGAGATACCCGCCGTCGGCCCGCACCCCGGCCAGCGCCCCATCCGTCCTCATCGCGCCGGCCAGGTCGCTGGCGATGGCGGCCGGGTGCGTGCGGAGGCGGGCGGCGAGCGGAAAACACGGCACGGCCAGGTCGGCGGGCACGTCGGGGGGCGGCACCGCCGTCGTGAGGTCGGCGCCGTCGCCCACCGCGCGCCGCACCGCGTCGAGGATCTGCGTGCGGACACGGTCGAGCGTGTACGGAGTCATGGAATCATGGGATCACGGGATCACGGAATCACTCGAGCACCGCACAGGCCGAAAGCCCCTGATCCCATGATCCCATGATAGCCTGATCCCGTAGCGAGGTCAGCGTGGGCGCTCCCCCAACGTCACCGGCATCGTCACCCGCCGGGAGTCGCGGAAGACCTCGACGCTGACCGTGTCGCCGGGCCGTTTGGCGAACAGGGTGCGGAGGAAGTCGTCCCAGTTGTTCACCGGGACGCCGTCGATCGCCACGATGATGTCCTGCGGCTGGATGCCGGCGGAGGCGGCCGGGCTGTTCGGCTCGACGCTGCGGACGATCACCCCGTGGTCAACCGGCAGATTGTACTGCTGGGCAATGTTGCTGTCGACGTTGCCGCCCCATTCGATCCCGACGTAGGGCCGCACGACCCGGCCCTGCCGGATGAGCTGGTCCATGATCGCCTTGGCCGTGTCGATGGGGATGGCGAAGCCGATGCCCTGCGCCTGGGCGACAATGGCCGTATTGATCCCGACGACCCGCCCACCGCTGTCGACCAGCGCCCCGCCGCTGTTGCCCGGATTGATCGGCGCGTCGGTCTGCACGAGGTTCTCGATCACCACCCCCGGCACCTGGATGCTGCGGTTGAGCGCGCTGATCACGCCGACGGTCGCCGTATGCCCGAGGCCAAACGGGTTGCCGATCGCGATCGCCAGCTGTCCGACCCGCAGCCCGCTGGAACTCCCCAGCGGCGCGGCCGGCAGCGGGTCGGGGGCGTCGACCTTGATCACCGCCAGGTCGGCGAACCGGTCCGTGCCCACGATCTTCGCCTGGAAGGTCTTCCCCGACAGCAGCGTGACTTTGATCTGCTGTGCCTGCTCCACGACGTGGTTGTTCGTGAGGATGTAGCCATCGGCACTGACAATCACCCCCGATCCGGCGCCCTGCTGGGGGAACACGCCGAAGAACGTCTGGACCTGGGCGACGGTGTCGATGTTGACGACCGACGGACGGACGTGATCGATCGCGGTGATGATCGTCGACTCTTCCCGTTCGACGATCCGCGGGACCGGCGGGAG
>DATDQT010000038.1:0-20872 GCA_035292085.1 bacterium | reverse complement strand
GGCGCGATGACGCCGGACCGGCTGTTTTTCCTGCGCCCGGTGCCGGGCTGGGCACAGTACCGCACACCGATCGACGGCCTCTACCTGTGCGGATCCGGCGCGCACCCCGGCGGCGGCGTGATGGGAGCGCCGGGACACAACTCTGCGCGTGAGATTCTAAGGGATTTTTCGCGACTGGGCGGGAGCCGGTAACCGGATAGGAGTGCTAGGTCATAAGAGCGAACAGAGCGCGCGTGAGCGACCCCCGTCAGTCGGCTGTCCAAGAACTGGCCGCACTGCCGATCTTCGTTGAAGTACCCAACCGCGAGCTCGAGGAGATGCTCACCCGGGCGCAGCGGCGGACGTATCGCGCGGATGAGACGATTTTCCGCGAAGGCGACCCCCCGGCGTTCCTCTACTACATCATTAGCGGCGAGATAGGAGTCTCCCTGACGTCTGATGATCGGCGCATCAATGTCAGTCGGCTCGGTCCGGGGTGACTGCTTGGGATTCACACGATCTTCGACGACGGACCGCAGTTCTTATCGGGGACCGCGCTGACACAAACCACTGTGCTGGCGATCGCCAAGTCCGACGTGCTGGCGATGCTGCGCCGCCACCCTGAGACCCTCTTGCGACTTGGCGTGGCCGGCTGATCGTGCTCGCCCCAGACCACCTCGAGCAACTCTCGCATCAGGGACCCTTGCCCGTCATCCTGAGCCTTTCCTGATCCCATTGTTAGGAATACGGCGTGAACGCGGCCTCCGACTCGCGCAGACGGCGTGACAGCGTCGTCATGATCTTGCGGTTGATTTGCGGAGCTTCGACAAGCAGTTCCCAGAACTCTCGCTGACCGAGCACGAGCAGCTGCATCGCCGTCTCGGCGACCACCGTTGCCGACCGCGGTTCGCCGTCGATCAGGCTCATCTCACCAAAGAAGTCGCCGGGGCCCAGCCGCACCGTGCGCCCACGCGGGGTGTTCACCGCGGCCCGGCCGCTGACGATGACAAACATCTGCCTGCCGGTTTCCCCGACCGTCGCCAGCTGCTTCCCCGCCATGACGATCACGTCTTCGGCCAGGCGCGTCAGCTGCAGGAGCTGATGATCGGTCAGGCCATCAAACAGCGGGACCTTGCGCATCAGCGCGACTTTGGCATGCCCAACTGCCGGCACCATCCACCTCCACGCTCTAGGGGCTTGCCCGTGAACATTCCCACCGCCGCGGGCCGCATCCTGCTCGCCTCTGGGCCGATCCAGCGTGATTCGGTGTCGTCAGCCGTCCGCTGCTCAGCGCATTCTGGCGAGATTGAACACGAGCGTGGTCGGCGGCCGGCCTGCGGCCCGCACGGTTACGCGGACTGTATCGGTGGTCTTGATGCCGTCGCTGAGCGCGAATTCGACGAGGAAGCGGGTCGCGTACAGGTCGTCGGAAGCGGACCGGAGCTTCTGATCGGACCGCACGTTCTGAGGCATGATGACTTTGCCATCGGGGCCCTGGACCGTCACCTGCGGCCTCTCCGGAGGCGTGAGCGCAGCGTGGTTCAACTGGACGTACAGCAGCAGGCGGTTTTCAAAGAACTTGTTCAAGCCGTCGACGACGCCCTGGCTGAGCGTGCTCGCGGGTTGATGGTTGGGGATGAACTCGTCGCTCGCCAGCCCCATCGCCAGCCGGATGAACGGGGTGACCACCATCACGGCGCCCTGGTTCTGCGGCAATGGCTGCGCCCACTCCGACGGAATGGGAATCAGGTCCATGTTCAGGTTGAAGTAGAAGGTGCCGGCCTGACGGACGAGCTCGGGAGTCAACACCGGCGAATACGCGGTCGCGGTTGAACCGACAAGCAACACGAATAGCGCGGACAGGATTGAGAGCCGGGACCTCACGCCAACAAGACTAGCAAAAAGGGGTTCGGGTGCAACCCCGAACCCCTGGTACGGCCTTACCTCGGTAACGCGTTCAGCGCGATCGTCGCCTGGCCCGCGATGACCTTCGCCCAGGGCTGCGCCGCGTTCACGTCAGTGAACTTGACCGCCTGCAGAGATAGCGTCAGCGCGATGCGTGAATACTGCAGGGCCTTCGCCGCCCCCGCACCGGACGAGGCTTCCAGGTCAGGGATGATGCCGTTCCCCGTGCCCTGGCACGGGTAACCGACAGCCTGCACGAAGTCCTTTCCATTGGGTCCTTCCAAACAGTTGATGACGTGCTGGATGTGCAGCAGGGCACCGCTTAGCGCGGTCCCTCGTTGCGCGAGCTCTCCAGCGTGGAAGATTACCGTTTCCAGCGCCTTGCGAGTATCGACGGTCGGCGCGGCCAGGGCCTGGCCGATAAAGAGCATGGCCAGCGCGGCCGCCACAACTCCTGCGACAACTCTACTCATCCGATGCCTCCTGGTTCGTGCATATGGTCCAGCATCCCCAGCCCGTGTAACGGGGCTGTCACCGAACAGAACGAAAAGGACCCCGGACCGTCCGGGGTCCCTCTCGCGATCGGCACATAGCCACTACTGCGACGGCATCCAGCCTTCACCCGGCATCCAGGGCTGGCTGGGCTCCTGCGCCGGCTTCTCGGCTGGCATCGGGGCCGGCTTCCGGGTGACCTTGCGGCGGGCCGGAGCCTTCTTGGCCGCCTTCTTGCGGGCCGCCGGCCTCTTCTTCCGTGCCACGGCCTTCTTGCGGGCCGCCGGCCTCTTCTTCCGTGCTGCGGGCTTCCTGCGTGCCGCCACCTTCTTGGCCCGTGCCGGGCGGCGCTTTGCCTTTGTCGCTTTGGCCTTCCTCTTTCGCGCCACTGTGGGTTCCCCCCTTACCGATGTCTCAAATGTAGAGCGATTTGTGAGGATGGGGCCCCAATTCAGCAGTCCCGCGGCATGGTCCTGCTGAAATCTATTTCTTGATGCCAAATGCCGCGTATTGCAGTGGGATGTAACTCTGCCACTGGTCGGGCACGCTGCCGTCCGGGAAGATCGCGGTGACCGGGCAGACCGACTCACAGGCGCCGCAGTCGATGCATTCCTCCGGATGGATAAACAGCATGGCTTTGAGCTGCTCTTTCGTGATGCCCTGCTCGGGCGGGACGTGCGTCGCTTCCCCTCGGGGGATGACCTGCTTGTCCACGCCGGCGCCGGTGGAAGGATCGGGGACGACATACGCGCCGACTTCCTCAACGTACTCGTAGATGCAGTCAACCGGACAGACTTCGACGCACGAGCGGTCTTTCGTGCCGATGCAAGGCTCGGCAATGATATACGTCATCCAGCCACCTCCGCGCGATCTGCACGTTCATCGTAGCCAGCACGGACTGCGAGTGTCAATTGCGTCGCTTACCCCGATTCTCCTTCCCCGAGCCGGCGGTGCGGGTGATGATGTTATACTGTGCGCTAGAATCAGTTTTCCCCCGAGGCGACGTGCGATGGTGCAGGCTGTCCCGCGGCTGCCGGTCCAGGGGTACGAAGCGATCGACGCCGGCGTGTTGGAGGCGTTTCCCTACGAGTACCCGGGCAAAGGCGCCGTGGTCGATATCCACACCGACGAGTTCACCGCCGTGTGTCCCTGGTCCGGCCTGCCGGACTTCGGGAGCGTCCGGGTGCGGTATGTCCCCGAGGCGAAGGTCATCGAGTTGCGATCGTTCAAATACTACCTGCTCACGTTCCGCAGCGTCGGCATCTACCAGGAGCACGCCGTCAACCGCATCCTCGAGGACCTGGTCGCTCTGGCGGAACCGCAGTGGTTGGAGGTCACGCTGGATTACAAGGTCCGCGGCGGCATCCATACCGTCTGCACGATCCGCTATCCGTAACCCGTGATGGCGTCTCCACCCCGGGCCCGCAGGCTGGCGGAGATCGGCATCGTCGCCGCGTTGTACGCGGTGCTCACCTGGCTGCCGGGGTTGAGTGCGATCAGCTACGGGGCCCTGCAGTTCCGGGTCGCGGAGGTCCTCAAGCCCCTGGTGATCTGGGAGCCCCACCTGATTCCGGCGTTCGTCATCGGGAACTTCCTCAGCAACCTGTTCAGTCCGAACGCGCCGGCCTGGGAACTGCTGTTCATGCCGCTGGCGAACCTCGTCGGCGCGTCGGTGTGCTATCTGCTCGGACGCCGGAGTCCGGTGGGCGGGGCGGCGCTGTACGCGCTGATCATCGCCTCGGCGGTGGCTTTGATGCTGTCGGTGCTGCTGCAGGTGCCCTTCGCGGTGCTGTTCCCCGGGCTGCTGCTCAGCGAAGGCATCCTCATCATCGGCGGCGTGCCGATCATGCGCGCGCTGCTGCGGGCAGTCGAACCCGCCCGGCGGCGCTGGGTCGTCTCGCGGTAGTGCCGCCTCCGGTCTCCTTCGGGGAGGCCTTTCGCTTCTGGCTCAAACTCGGGTTCATCAACTTCGGCGGGCCCACCGGTCAGATCGCCCTCATGCACCACGAGCTGGTCGACCGCCGGCGGTGGATCAGCAACGACCGCTTCCTGCACGCGTTGAGTTTCTGCATGCTGCTGCCCGGTCCGGAGGCGCAGCAGCTCGCGATCTACGTTGGCTGGCTTCTGCACCGGACAGCCGGCGGCGTCGCTGCCGGCGTGTTGTTCGTGCTGCCGGCTGTCTTCGTCATGCTGGCGTTGTCGTGGGTGTACGCGGTCCACGGGGACGTCGCGTGGGTGGCCGCGTTGTTTTACGGGCTGCGCGCGGCGGTCATCGCGATCGTTGCCGCGGCAGTCCTGCGGATCGGCGCGCGGGCGCTGCAGAACTCCGTCTTGATCGCGGTGGCAGCGCTGTCGTTCATCGCGATCTTCGCCGGGGGCGTCCCGTTCCCCGTCATCATCATCGCCGCCGGAGTGCTCGGGTTGGCCGGAGGCCGGTGGTGGTCCGAGACGTTCACGCCGTCCCGGGCTGCAGGTACCCTCGAGGGCGCGGCGCTCATCCATGATGCCGACTCGCCCGCCGAGCACACCCGGCCGACCCTCAGCCGCGCCGCGCGGGCGCTGATCCTCGGGGTGGCCGCTTGGTGGCTGCCCCTGCTCGCCGTGGCGGTCTGGCGCGGGTGGGCTGACGTGCTGAGCCAGGAAGCCGTGTTCTTCAGTAAGGCGGCGATGGTGACATTCGGCGGCGCCTACGCGGTGCTCGCCTACGTCGCGCAGGCATCCGTCCAGCAGTTCGGCTGGCTGGCGCCGGGGGAGATGCTCGACGGGCTGGGCCTGGCCGAGTCGACGCCAGGCCCGCTCATTCTCGTCACACAGTTCGTGGGGTTCCTGGGGGCGTTCCGGAATCCGGGAGGCCTGGACCCAGTCGCCGCCGGCATCCTGGGGGCGGTGGTGACGGTGTGGGCGACGTTTGCGCCCTCGTTCCTGTGGATCTTCCTGGGCGCGCCGTTCATCGAGCGGCTGCGTGGAAACGCCGTGCTCCGCGGCGCGCTCATCACCATCACATCTGCCGTGGTCGGCGTGATCCTCAACCTCGCGGTGTGGTTTGGTATCCACGCCCTGTTCCGGGAAGTCCGCGACGTGCCGTTTCTGCGGGCGGTCCTGCCGGTTCCGGCCCTCGCGTCGGTCGACTGGGCGGCGCTCCTGATCACCGCCGTCGCGTTTGTAGGGATGTGGCGTTTCCGGTGGGGGATCGTTCCCGTTGTGGCCGGCGGCGCGGCCGCCGGACTCCTGTTCCGGTTCGTGCTGCCGTAGGCTACCGGTACTTGAGCGAGACGACCTTGGGCTGCAGGAAGTAGAGCAGGTAGTCCGGCCCGCCGACTTTGGCGTCGGTGCCGCTCATGTTGAATCCCCCGAACGGATGCACGCCCACCAAGGCGCCGGTACACTTGCGGTTGAGGTAGACGTTACCGGCGAAGAACTCGCGCCGGGCTTTGGCAAGTTTATCGGGGTTGCGAGAGAAGACGGCGCCGGTGAGCCCGTACTCCGTGCCGTTGGCGATGGCCAGCGCGTCGTCGAAGTCCTTCGCCTTGATGACGGCCACGACCGGCCCGAAGATCTCTTCCTGCGCGATCCGGGCCTGCGGGGAGACATCCGTGAACACGGTGGGCTGGACGTAGTGTCCGGCGCCGTCCCCGGGCTCCCCGCCGGCGGCCAGGCGGCCTTCCGACTTGCCGGCGGTTATGTACTCCATGATCGTGCGCTGCGCCCGCTCGTTGATGACCGGCCCCGCGGGGTAGTTATCCTTGGCCGGTCCCTGTTCCAGGGCGCGCACGCGCTCGACGAACGCCTCCACAACGTCGCGGTACACTCCGGCTGTGGCGACCAGCCGCGAGCCGGCCGAGCACTTCTGCCCCTGGAATCCATACCCCGACGCGACCGCGGCCGCCACGGCGTCCGCGATATCGGCCTCGTCGTCGATCACCACCGCGTTCTTTCCGCCCATCTCGGCGATGCAGCGCTTCAGCCAGATCTGTCCTGGCTGCACCGCGGCGGCCTGCTCGTAGAGCCGGATGCCGACGTCCTTGCTCCCGGTGAACGCCACCATCCGCACCCGCGGATGCTGCACCAGGGGATCTCCAATGCGGCCGCCGGACCCGGTGATCACGTTGAGTACACCCGGCGGCAGTCCGGCGTCGGCCATGACCTGGGCAAAGACATACGCGTTGGCCGGGGAGTCGGAACTGGGCTTGAGGACCACCGTGTTGCCGGCCGCGATCGCCGCGGCGGCCATGCCGGCTGGAATCGCCAGGGGGAAGTTCCAGGGCGGAATCACCGCCACAACGCCCAGCGGCAGGTAGATGTATTCGCTGAACTCGGTGGCGTGAGGGGCCATCGGCTGGCCCCGGGCGTAGCGCAGGGCCTCCCGGGCGAAGAACTCCAGATGGTCGATCGTCTCGGCCACGTCGGCGTCGGCTTCGGCCCAGTTTTTGCCCACTTCGTAGATCTGCCACGCCGACGCCCAGAACTTGCGCCTGCGCAGCACGTCCGCCGCGCGGAGCAAAATGGCCGCCCGTTCCTCCGCGGGCACGCGCGACCAGGTGCGGAAGGCGCTCTCGGCGGCGGCGACGGCCGCCTCGACATGGTCGGGCGTGCCGGATTGCAGCACGGCCACGGCTTCGTCTTTCTGGGACGGGTTCCACGACGTGAACGTTTCGGACGCGGAGGCCTCCCGGCCGCCGATGAGCAGCCGAAACGCGCGGCCCAGCACCGTTTCGACCTCGGCCAGGCCCCCGCGCATCGCCGACCGGCCCGTGTCGGTGGAAAAGTCGGTGAACGGTTCGTTGCGAAACTCAGAGAGCGCCATCAACCAGACCTCCAAATAATGAAGCCACCACCCGGGGTGATGGCTTCATTATAAAAGAAGACCTGGATCGTCGAACTACATCTTGCCCATCTTCTTCTTCTTGGCCTTCTTCTTGGCCATCCGGGCATCGCCCCCTTCCTGGTGTGGCCTCGGCCCAAACGAACCCGACTGGCCGATGCTGCGGATCAGGAGGCCGAATCTGTCGGGTTCGTTCGGGCCTCGGAAGAGAGTTCTGCGACGGAGATGCGAAAATTTCCTTCTTTCACCCCGAACGAACCTGACTCGTCCATGTTGCGGACCACTCAGGCGAATCAGTCAGGTTCGTTCGGGGTTACAACATGGGAAGTTCGCGGGGCGGTTTCCCGCGCGGGAACGCCTGGTCGATCCGTTCGACCTCCGCCGGCGTCAGCTGGAAGTCGCCGGCTCCGACGTTGTCCTGCACGTGGGCGACACGCGCCGCCTTCGGGATGGTGAACACCGACCGGTACCGGAGGAGGAACGCCAGGGCGACCTGGTGGGGAGTGGCCTCATGCGCCGCGGCGATCTCCGCCAGCACGGCACCGCCCCGGCTCCGTGGGGAAGGAAAATCCCCCGACCCGAACGGGCTGTAGGCCACCACCGCCAGGCCGTGGCGTTCGCACCAGGGTATGATCGCGTGCTCGATCGCCCGTTCCTGCAGATGGTAGAGCACCTGGTTGCAGGCGATCCGGTTCGGACCGGCAGCCGCCCGGGCCGCGCTCAGATCCTCGATGTCGAAGTTGCTGACCCCGTAGTAGGCGATCTTGCCGCCGGCGACCAGCCGCTCGAACCCGCGAATGGTGTCCTCAATCGGGTGGCGCGAGGGCCAGTGGAGGAGGTAGAGGTCGAGCCGTTCCGTCTTCAGGCGCCGCAGGCTGTGCTCGCAGGCCGCCTGCACGCCGTCGTAGGAGGCATTGTGCGGCCACACCTTGGAAGCCAAGAAGACCTCGTCCCGCCGCCCGGCGATGGCCTCGGCGACGAGTTCCTCGACACGGCCGGACCCGTACATCTCGGCTGTGTCGATATGCGTCATCCCTTCGTCGAGTCCGGCCCGGAGCGCGGCGACCGCCGCTTTCCGATTGTCGCGTTCCATGTTCCAGGTGCCTTGACCGATGACCGGGACCTGGATGCCCGTCCACCCGAAGGGGAGGCGGCGCATCGCCTACCTGAGACCTGCGGCGATGACGTCCAGGAGCGCGGCGACTCCGCCGGCGGCGTGTTTCATTTCATCGATCTGACTGCTGCGGATGCCGGCGATGGCCAGGGACTCCGCGCTGCGGGCGACCAGTTCGAATGCGCGGCCCGCCGGCACCGATTTGAGATCGGCCAGGATGCCGTTGCCCTGCCCCTGACAGACGTGCCCGATCGCGCGGTTGAACTGCGCCCCGGATGGCCCCTGCAGGCAGTTTAGCGTGTGCCCGAGGTGGGTCCGCACGTAGTTGACCGCCTGCCCGTTGGCTGCAAATCCGGCGTGCGTGATGGCCGTGCGTAATTCCTGTCGCAGATTGGGTGTCTGGGCCAGAACTCCGGTGACCGCGAAGAGGGCGACGAGGATCGCGGCCACTGCGGCAAACACGGTGCTCCGTTTCATGTCGGGTCGCTCCTCATCTGGGTTGGCCACTCAGCACGATCGGCAGGGTCAGGGCAATGGTAATGACCAGGGCCCACAGCGCCGGTGCCGAGGTCAGCAGCTGATCGATATGCCTGCTCACACGGGCCGCTTCGATCCGCGTCCGCGGAATCCACCAGGGACTGTGACGCGCTTCCAACAGATGGTAGACGATGCCCAGGCCCGCCCCGTACGCGAGCAGACCGATCAGGCTGGGGAACAATTGGCCGGCGGCGGCGACCGTCCACTGAGGAGGCGCCCCCTGCAGGACCGGCACGAGGGTGAGCGGACCCAACACCCACCAGAAGAACCCGTAGGACAGTCCCCATCCCAGGGCTGAGCCGATATCGTAACTCTGGCGGCGAAACAGCAGCCCGTAGCTGGCGCCGATGAGTTCGGCGATCACAAACTGGACGACGGCGCCGGTGACCAGCGAGCGTGACCCGATCAGGCCGGCGGCCGCCTCAAGGGAGCCGAGTCCCACCATCACCCCTGTAAACAGCGCCCCGCCGGCGAGCCCGGCCAGCGCGCCGCGGCCCAGCGCGCGCAGCCCTTCGGTGCCCGGGCCTTCATCTTCCTCGCTGGCGGGCGTGTCAGAAAACAACAGGCGGCCGAGCGCGTCCAGCCACTGGTAGATGACCCCTGCCGCCGCACCGAACAGCAGGTAGGCGGGCAATGCGGTAAACGCCGCCTGCGCCCCTTCCGCCGACCAGGCCAGACCCCGCCCGTCCATGAGCGGCGTCACGGTGAGCGCGGCGATCGCCCATACGAAAAATCCGTACACCATGCCGCGGATGAGTCCGGGGCCGGTGCCGGGCAGCGGCCGCGGATACAGCACCGACAGGCCCAGGCCTCCGAGGATCCCGATGGTGAGACCGACGTGCTCCCGACCAACCAGCCACACGCCCGTCAGGCCGGCCAGCATTCCCCGCACCAGAAACCCGTACCCAAAGGCGGCTGGAAACCAGCGGAAGTCGCCTCGCAAGGCTGCCAGCACAAGACCGGCGACTGCACCGTAGACGAGGTAGCCGACAAAGCTCGGGAACGCCTCCTGAGCCGAGTGCACGTCCCAGGCGATGAAACCCAACAGCGTGAGGGGGATCAGTGTGAGGGGGCCGATGAACCACCACAGACTGCCGTAGGTGACACCCCAGAAGAACGTTTCCCCCGCACCTTCCCTCTGCCTCGACATCAGCAGGGCGAAGCCGAGGCCCAACACGGCCCCGCCGGCGACATGGAGCACGAGACCGCTGTACTCCCAGTCCGCCAGCGGCAGCCATCCCGTCTGCGGAAGCGCGCCGGCATGCAGCAGGGCCAGGCCCGACGCCAGCCCGCCGATCAGTCCCGCGATCGCGCCGCGGAACCAGACGCTCACGGCTGATCTCCTACCGGTTCTCCCACAGGCGACGGCGTCGGGGCGGGCACCGGGGCGCCGATCGTCTGAGAAAGTGTCGGCGCGGCGGACGGCGCCATGAGCACAATGTCGCGCGGGAAGAACAGGTCGAGGGTCCAGTCCAGCGCGACCCGGAGTTTCTTCTCGAACCCCGGCAGGCGTGCCAGGTACACCGTGCGCCAGATGAACCAGGCCAGGAAGCCGGAAAACTTCCAGCCGCGGATTTCCGCGACGGCGGTGCGGCGCCCCAGCGCGACCAGGACGCCGACCGTGCGGAACTTGAACGGGACCGGGGCGGCCCCGCGCAGCACCACGGAGACGTTGTCGGCGACGGCCGTCCCCTGGCGCAGCGCGTGCTGGGCCGTCGGCGGGCAGGGCCGGTCGGTGTACGCGTCCGGGATCTCGGCGCAATCCCCCACGGCCCACACGTTGGCCAGGCCCTTCACCTGCAGGCTCGGCGCATCGATGACAGCTCCGACGCGGTTCTTTTCACACGGCAGGGGCCCCAGCAGCGGGTGCGGCTGGTTTCCGGCCGTCCACACCAGCGTGCGGGTGGGGATGCCGCCGCCGTCGGTGAACGACACGGTTTCGGCGGTGGCGCCGGCCACGCGGGTCTTGAGGAGAAACTCGATGCCGCGGGCGGTCAGCTTCGAGAGGGCATAGTCGGCCAGCTGGGGGCTGATTTCCGGGAGGATACGTTCGCCGGAGTGCACCAGAATAAAGCGAGGTTCGTCGCGGCCGATGTTGGGGTAGTAGCGCAGGATGCCGCGGACGAGATCCGACAATTCGGCGACCATTTCAGTCCCCGCGAATCCTCCCCCGGCGACGACGAACGTGAGCTGGGCACGGCGCTGCGCGGGATCCGGCTCCCCATCGGCCGCCTCGAGCATGCCGATGACGTGGTTGCGCAGCGCGGTCGCATCGGCGAGTGTCTTCAGCGTGAAGGAATGCGCCTCCAAACCCGGCAGCCCGTAGAAGTTCGGCACGGACCCCAGCGCCAGGATCAGATGGTCGTATGGGACAGTCTCGGCGGCGGAACCCGCACTCGCGCGCAGGCGAACGACCTGTGCCGCCGGGTCAATCGTCTCCACGTCGGCCTTGAGGAAGCGCACCCGCGCGAGCGCCGCCCGCACCGGCGCGCTGATGTGCTGGGCCTCCAGACCGCTGGCCGCCACCTCGGCCAGCATCGGCGTGAACAGCAGATAGTTGCTGTGACTGATCAGGGTGGTCTCGACCGAGCGATCCCTAGCGTAGATCTGGTCAAGCCGCTGCGCGGCGCTGATCCCGCCGAAGCCGCCGCCCAGAATGACGACGCGCGTCAGTGGTTCCCGGTCATGAGGGACCGCGGCGGGAGCAGGGGTGCGGCGCAGATACTGCGAGACCAGGACGGAAAACAATCCACCCGTGATGGCCCCGTACAGCAGTTGGGCGACGAGATTGGGGAGGGCGGCGCCGGCGGCGTCAATCGACCAGGCCGGCGGTCTGCCCTGGACGAGCGGGATGAGAGTCAGGGAGCCGATGATCCACCAGAGCAGGCCGTAGAGGATGCCTCCGGTCAGCGACGCGGCACTGCCGTACGGGCTGTAGCGGAAGACTGCGCCGAAGGAACCGCCGATGAACGCTGAGACGGCGAGGTGGACGGCGAACCCACCTCCGGACGGGGCGACTCCGATGAAACTGGCCGCGGTGGCGGTCAACCCCTGGGCGAGGATGGCCCAGCCGGAGATCGTCCCGGCGACCAGGCCGGCCAGCGCTCCCGCCACGACATCGCGTTTCAGCGCCCCGTTCATCGGTTCAACCAATCGTCCCAGCCAGGGTGTTACCGGTCGATTCACCAGGGCATGAAGGAGTCCTGTGTTGCGCGATCCTAGGGAGGTCCTTCGACTCGCTGCGTTCGCTCAGGACATTCGACTCGCCGGGGAGAGTGGTCGAAGACCATGAGCGAGCCGCAGGAGGCGGCGAGTCGAATGGCGGAGGGGGTGGGATTTGAACCCCCAAGGGTCGCTCACTCCGTTCGCTCCTCAGGGGGGAATAATCCCCCCTGATCGCTCGCAGCGTCAGTGCGTGTCTCGTCCGCGATCAACTCGCTCGTGCTCGCTGCCCCCCTTTACTATGTGGGGGAGATATCTCCCCCACGCCCCCTCGCCCTTGTGGGTTCAAAATCATCCTCTCGAGAACCAACGCGCCGCACCAGTCCTTCGGACCGATGCGACGCGTTGGCGGAGGGGGTGGGATTTGAACCCACAAGGGCCTCTCGGCCCAGCGGTTTTCAAGACCGCCCGGATAGCCAGGTTCCCTGCACCCCTCCGACGAGCATTATAGCGGATCAGGGTGCGGGCACGAACCTGTAGATCCGGCCCCCATGGTCGACGACGTAGAGCTCGCCGGATTCGTCCTCACCGAAGGAACTGATGTTGAGATCGGTTGAGAGGAGTTGGGCCACCTCCCACCGGCCGCCGGCCTCCGTGAGCGTCCAGATCGTGCCGCTGCAGTAGTCCCCAAACAGGTAGCGTCCGGCAAGCGCAGGGACCCGCCGTCCCCGGTAGACGTACCCGCCGGTCACGGAACACCCGGAGGCATGGCCGTACTCCGCAATAGGCAACTCCAGCCCTGTCTGAGAGCATCCGGTTGGCTCCGCGAAACAGTGGGCGCCTTCCATGATCCGCCAGCCATAGTTCCCCCCGCGCACAATGAGATCGATTTCTTCCCAGGCGTTCTGTCCGACGTCGCCGAGGAAGAGCCGCCCGGTCTGGCGGTCGAACGAAAAGCGCCACGGATTGCGCAGCCCGTAGGCCCAGATTTCCGGCCGTGCTCCGGCACGCCCGACAAACGGGTTGTCCGGCGGCACCCGGTAAGGCCCGCCGCCGACGTCGATCCGCAGGAGCTTGCCCAGCAGCGTATCCAGCCGCTGCCCGTTGTTCTGCGGATCGCCTCCCGAGCCGCCGTCTCCCATCCCGATGTAGAGCATCCCGTCTGGACCGAAGAGGTTGAGCCCACCGTTGTGGTTGGCAAACGGCTGGCGGATCTGCAGGATGATGCGCTCGACTCGATCGGCCGCATCGCTCCGCGGCGGCGCACGGTATTCCGTGATGTTGGTCCGCCGGGTCTCGGCCGAGCCGGTCGTATAGTTCACGAAGAACCGGCCGTTGGAGCCGTACTCCGGGTGGAAGGCGACGCTGAGCAAACCCATCTCCCCGCCGGCGGTCACGCGGTCGCGGATGTCCAGAAACGGCGTGGCGAGGAGCGCTCCGTCCGCCCAGACCCGGATGCGGCCGGACTGCTCGACGATGAACAGGCGCCCGGAGCCGTCGCCGGCGTGGGTGAGGTACACGGGCCGGGCCAGTCCGCTCGCGACCAATTGCAGGCGGACGCGTGGTTCCTGTGCCGCGGCCGAGAGCCCCGCGGTCAGCACGGCCACGCTGGCCATCGCCGCGAGAAGCATGTGGCGACTCCCCCGACTCCACATCCGCGATCATTGTCTCCCGTCTCTGTAACGGTACCATTGGCAAGGGCCACAAGGAATTCCCGGCCCCATCCAAAACGTTGACAACTTCAGATGCATGTCCGAAGGAGGATGTATGGTGATCGACGCGATTATGTCCCGCCGCAGCGTTCCTCGATACCGGGCCGACCCGGTCGCGCGCGACGTGATCGAGCGTGCGCTGGAGGCCGCCGTGTGGAGTCCGAACCACCACCTGACTGAGCCCTGGCAGTTCATCGTCCTTCAGGGAGACAGTAAAGAGCGGTTCGCGGAACTCCGCCGCGACTACGTCCGGTCGACCATGGCGGAGCCCGACGCGCCGGAAAAGCAGAAGGTGCTCGACAACGTCTACCAGGCGACGAAGAATACGCCGGTCATCGTGATCTTCACCGCGGCCATCCACGAGAACCTCGAGCAGCGCGAGGAAGACTTCTGGGCCACGTACGGCGCGGCGTATGCCTTCATGCTGGCGATGTGGAGCGAGGGGGTTGGGAGCTTCTTCCGCACGGCGGCGCTGCGGGGTTATCCTCCGCTCCGGGAGTTCCTGCACCTGGGCGATGATCGCCGGATCATCGGCTTCGTCTACGCCGGGTACCCGGACGCCGTTCCGCAAAAACGCCGGACACCGGCCGCGGACAAGACAAGCTGGCTGAGTTAGTGCCGTTCCAACTCGATAGTTGGTCTCAACTTCCGAGCGATTGGGAAGATTCTAAGAAGAGCACATGTGGCGAATCGAGTTGGAACGGCATTAGGGTTTTGCGAACAACTCCCGGAGGGGGACCCAGTAGTAGTCGATCCAGCCCTGCTTGATCGACGAGTACTGGTTGTTGGGCACGCCGGTCTGCGTAAAGGTCAGCTTCGTGCCGCCGGGGACTTTCTTCAGCGCGAAGGTGGCTTTGGAGTAGTGATTTAGCGGCCAGTCGCTGGCCCGCCAGGACTGGACGATCTTCCTGCCTTTCTGCAATTCCAGATTGACCCCGTCGGCATAGCCGTCAAACGTGCTGAACCGCCCGCCGACTTTCTGACTGATCGTCGCCCTGCCGCCGGTCAGCCGCGCGTGCTTCCCGGGGTCCATCAGGATCGCGTACACCTGGGGCGGGCTGGCGCGCACGGTGACCGACTGTCGAATCGTCCTTGGCATCGTCACCTACCGTGGTTCTGAGGGACTCTTTATACTGAAACCATGCCCAACCTTCTCGCCGACACCCTCGTCCGCGACATCCGCGACACCACCGGCGGGCAGCCTATCCTCGTCGCCTTCAGCGGTGGGCTCGACAGCACCGTCGTGGCGGCGCTGGCCAAGGAAGCTCTTGGGCCGGATCACGTGCTGCTGGTTACGGTGAACATGGGCCAGTACGCCTACCGGCGGGGCAACGAGATCGTGCTCGACATGGCCGACCGGCTCGGTCTGCAGCAGAAGTGCCTGCTCGGCCAGTTCGCGCAGCACCGCGTCCAGGCCAATGGGCCCGCGTGCAACCGCTGCACGCGTGAGATCAAACTCGGCATGGTGAAGAAGGTCGCCCGCGGCCGGCTCGTGCTGACCGGCGCGAACCGCAGCGACACGTGGGGGCAGTTGGGGCTCAAAGTTTGCAACGGGTACTACGCGCCGCTGCTGGAACTCGACAAGCCCCAGATCCGTGCGATCGCCGCGGCGCTGGGTCTGGAGGTCCCGAAGATCGGTGAGCATCCCGGCCGCGAAGGCTGCAAACTCAAGCACCTCCTCAAGCCGCTGGCGGCTCCCGAGTACCACGGCGCCGCCGTGGCCGAAGCCAACGAGGTCGTGCTCGCGCTGGTGAAAGAAACTCGGTTTCCGGCCGACCTCGCCAACGTGAAGATCGTGGGGCCGCTGGGCCGCAACATCGCCCTGGTCAACCTGCATCCGGCGCCGCCGGACAGTCTGGCTGAGCGGATCCGGGAGGCACTGCTTGAACTCCCGTCCGTCGACGACGCCCACGTGGTTCGCGGGCCGCTGACGCTGGTGGTCAAAGCCGGGCCCGCCGTGGCCAACGACGCCCACGCCCGCCACTGGCTACACCACGGACGGCTGCAGCCGGACTTCGCGCATCCGATCAGCGTCGAGTGGCTGCCCAGCACGAACTCCCGCCTGCACTCGTTCCACGTGGTGGATTTCCGGACAGATTTGCGGTAACCGGTAACCGGCAACCGGAAACCGTCAGTTCTCTAGCCAGGTACTCACCGTTACCGGTTACCGGCTACCGGCTCCCCAGAACAAGCGACACTCCACAGAAGTAGCCATATCCGGCGACTTCGCTTCGCCATCCTCACGAATCACACTGGAACGGATACGGAGCCCTTGGAGGGGGCGCGATGCCGGCGCTGGCTCCCGATCAACAGGCATTCCTCGACCGCGTCCGCGCGTTCGTGCCGATCGCGGAAGCCGGCGGTGTGCCCGGCGCCGTCCTGGTCGGCCAGGCCGTCCTGGAGAGCAACTGGGGACGCTCGGGCCTGGCACGCGCCGGCAACGCCTACTTTGGTGTCAAAGCGCGCCGCGGATGGCCCGGCAAGGTCTACTACGGCAGTACCTACGAAGCCATCCCCTTCGCCGGTGCCCACAGGCACGGGCCGCGCAGTTACCACGCTCACGCGACAGACACCCTCTTTGACTCACGGGATTCGGCGCTTGCCGCTGGTGCGAATACTGTCGCGCTGTTTCGCGCCTACGCCAGCGTTGAAGAGAACATCTACGACTACGTGCGGTTCTTCCACCGAAATCCGCGGTACCGGCCGGCGCTCGACGCGTACGCGCTGACCGGCGACCCGCGCCGGTTCGCCCTGATGATCGCCCGTGCCGGCTATGCGACGTCTCCCACCTACGGGCAGCGCCTGGTGGCGGTGATGGAACGGTACGCTTCCGACCTGCTTCCGGCGCGCCGCCGCATCGAGGTGCGCGTCGGCGGCCGGCCGCTGCCGCCGGAGTCGGTCCTCGTCGTCAACAGCCGGGTCTTCGTCCACGTGCGCCGCATTGCGGTGCTGCTGGGGCTTACGGTGGCCTATGACCATCCAACCAAAGTCGTCACCCTGGGGGAGGGAACCACGCGATGAACATTTCCGGAGCGCTCCTCGAAGCGTTGATCAAGTTGCTGCGGAACGTCGGATTGCTGGCGGACCCGGAGCAGGAAGTGCAGGTGCGGCGGCAGCTGAACGATCTGGAGCAGACGCACGCGCAGGTGTGGGTGGATTTCGTCAAGGCGACGACGCCGGACGCGTCCCGCGTCTACGTCTGGGCGAACACGGCGATCGCCCTGGTGCGTCCGGTACTGTCGACGCTGATTGTCGGCGGGATGTTGTTTGTGCCGGACCGGATCCTCTTGCTGGTGAAGACCTTCGGCGAGGCCGGCCCGGCGGGCTGGATCATCCTCGCGCCGGTGCTCTGGTGGTTCTTCGGGCGCGACGTCAACAAAGTGCTGGCGATGCGGTTCGGCGGCGTGATTCCGGTCGGGAGCGGCGCCGCCGAGATCCGGCCTGAGCCGCTGCGCGACAGTCTCCCACCGCCGCGGGACTGGCCTGCGCCGCCGGTAGAGGAACTCAACGGCGATCTCGGAACAATAGACACGCCGGAGTTTGAATTCGACCGGCCAGGCGACCGATGACTGATATCACCGGGCACGTGCTCGGCATCTACCTCCAGCCCGCACAGCGAACGCTCCCCCAGCCGGTGCCGGCGGCACAGGCGCTGGTCGGCCATGGGCTCGACGGCGACGTCCACGGGAAGAAACGGCCCGGCGACCCCCGCCAGGTGCTCATCGTGGACATCGCCACGCTGCGCCGCTTCGACCTGCATCCGGGAGACCTGCGCGAGCAGATCGTCGTGGACTTCCCCCCGCTGGAGCGCCTTCCCGCGGGCACGCGCCTGCGGATCAGCGAGGTGACCTTTGAACTCACCGGTCCCTGCGAGCCCTGCACGCACATCGGCAAGACGCTGGCTGTGGACGACACCGTCCAGTTCCAGCAGGCCCTGCAGGGGCGCCGCGGGCAGCTGGCCCGCGTCATCGCGGCCGACGGCGACGGCATGATCCGCGTCGGCGATCCGGTCGCGGCGACCAGCCTGGCGGCACTCACCGGATAGTTTGCCTCATGGAACTCGAACAGCGCGATCCTGAACTGTTCGCGATTCTCCAGCGCGAGCGGCAGCGCCAGCGTGAGGGTGTCGAGCTCATTCCGTCGGAGAACTACGTCTCCGCGGCCGTGCTCGAGGCCATGGGCACGATCTTTACCAACAAGTATTCAGAAGGCTATCCCGGCCGCCGGTACTATGGGGGCAATGAGTTCGTCGATGACGTCGAACGGCTCGCCCAGCGCCGCGCGATGGAACTGTTCGGAGTCCCGCACGCCAACGTCCAGCCCTATTCCGGCAGCCCGGCCAATCTGGCCGTCTACCTGGCGACGTGCAATCCGGGCGATCCCATCATGGGCCAGAACCTGCCCGACGGCGGCCACCTCACCCACGGGTGGAAGGTCAGCGCGACAGGGATCTACTACCACAGTGTGCCGTATCACGTGAAAGCCGACGGCTACATCGACTTCGACGAGGTGTGGACGCTGGCCCGCGAACACAAGCCCCGGCTGATCTGGTGCGGGGCGACGGCCTACGTGCGGGAATTTCCGTTCGAACAGTTCGCTGACGTCGCCGACGAAGTCGGTGCCTATTTCGCGGCTGATATCGCGCATGTCGCCGGGCTTGTCGTGGCGGGGGTACACAAGAGCCCTGCGCCGTACGCCCACATCATCACGACGACCACGCACAAGACCCTACGCGGCCCGCGAGGGGCGATGATCATGGTGACCCAGCGAGGCCTCGACAAGGACCCCGACTTGGCCGAGAAGATCGACCGGGCCATCTTCCCGGGCCTGCAGGGCGGTCCCCACGACCACACCACCGCGGCCATCGCCGTCGCGCTGGGCGAGGCCATGCACCCGTCCTTTAAAGAATATGGCCGTCAGGTGGTGACCAACGCCAAGGCGCTGGCGCATGGACTCATGCAACGGGGGTTCAAACTGGTCACCGGCGGCACCGACAACCACATGGTCCTGATGGATCTGACGCCCGGCGGCGCCGGCCGGGGAGTGTTCCTCCAAGAAGCGCTCGACCGGGTCGGGATCACCGTCAACAAGAACACGATTCCCGGCGAGCCGGTGTCCGCGTTCTATCCGTCGGGGGTGCGTCTGGGTTCCCCCGCGGCGACGACCCGCGGGATGATGGAACCCGAGATGGACCGCGTCGCCGGATGGATTGCCGATGTCGAAGCCCAGATCCGTGACTTCCAGCTGCCCGTCGACCGCGGCCAGCGGACGGCGGTGCTGAAGAAGTTCCGCTCGGCGATCGTTGAGAACACCGTCTTGGTGAAGATGCGGGATGACGTTCGAGAGTTCTGCCTGCGCTTTCCGGTGCCGGGCACGGATCAGGGAACCGGGTAGCCGGGAAGCGACCAAGGGCAATGGCGTTGCAGGGAAAGAGGCTGCTCATCACCTCGGGTCCGACGCGGGCGCCGCTGGACGCGGTGCGCTTCATTACGAACAAAGCCAGCGGGCGGCTGGGCTCTCTCATCGCCGAGGAGGCGATCCGCCGCGGCGCGCACGTCACGTTCGTCTACGGCCGGCCCGGTGAGGTGCCCGTGGTGCGCGGCACCCGGCACGACGACCTGCGCCTCATTTCCGTCGAGACCGTGGAAGATCTCATCAAGGTGTTTCAACAGGAACTCCCCGACGACTACGCCGCGGTGATCCACCCGATGGCCGTGCTGGATTTCCATCCCGATGCCGTGCGGTCGAGCAAGACCGCGTCCCAGGTCGAGGAGTGGGTCGTCCGTCTGGTTCCGACGCCGAAGGCGATCGCGCTCGTGAAAGAGCTGGCGCCGCGGACGTTTCTGGTCGGGTTCAAGCTCGAAGTCGGCAAGAGCGTGCCCGAACTGCAGGCGATTGCCCTCGAGTTCCTGCGGAAGAATCGCTGCGACCTGGTCATCGCCAATGACCTGCGTCAGATCGAAGGCGGCCAGCACACCGGGTATTTCATTACGCCTGACGGGACCCTCGCCCACACGGCGGTCGGCAAAGAAGCCATCGCGCGGGAACTCGTGCAATTTCTCGATGAGCAACTCGCGCCGTAGCGTCCTGGCGCCTATCTGATGAGACGCCCTACTGGGATTGGTCTTATCGCGCTGCTTGCGACGGCCTTCCTGGCGCCCGGTTCGATGTGCGCATTTGGGGCCACAGACCCCGCTGCCGGCTGCGACTTTTCCTTCGTGATGGGGACGACCAGCTACGCCGTCCCCAACCTGGCGCTCCCCCGCAAAGGCGTCATCTTTGCCGATCCGACCTTCCATACGTACCTCGTCCGAGTAACCGACAAGGCCATCGATGGCTACCTCGGCCCGGGGATTGAGAACGAATACGCAAAGGCCGATCCGGAAAACAGTGATGGGACGCTGCTGATCCTGCGCGGCAACGCCGGAGCCTGGTACCTGTATAATCCATTTACCTACCGCAAGTTGCGCAGGCTGTCGGCGTTTGATGCCTGCGGGCAGGAACCTGAGCCCCGGTGGGACCGAGAGGATCGCAGCGTGTTCTTCTACCTCTGCAACGCGCGCCTGAGACGCTACGATACCGACACCGGACGTTCGACCGCCGTGCACGATTTTGCCGCAGACGTCGCCGGCGCGGCGTACGTGACGACCGGGAGCGAGGGGGACGCTTCGCTGGACCGGCAGTACTGGTGTTTCATGGTGAAAGATGCAAAGTGGCGGTTGCTCTCTGTGCTCGTCTACGATCGGGCAGCGAATCGCGTCGTTGGGCAGAAGCGTACCGGATTCCCGGACAGCCTGAACTGGGTGGGGATGGACACGTCCGGGACGCACTGCGTGGTCGGCTATGATTCTCTCTCGTACACGCAGGTGTTCTCGCGTAACTTTCGTACGCGATTGAACCTGCCGGCCGGATCGAACGCCCACGGTGATGTCGCCTTGACGAGGGATGGGCGCGACGTCTTTGTCTACCAGAACAACGCCACCGACTACATTGCGATGGCCGACCTCGTCACCGGCGCAGAGACGCCGCTCGTGCGCATCCCGTTCCAGGTGAATGTCGACATCGGGCTGCACATCTCCGGCAACGCGGCGGCGACACCGGGGTGGGCGCTGATGTCCACGTTCGGGTCGAAGCGACCGCCGGCGGGGA
>DATDQT010000037.1:0-15254 GCA_035292085.1 bacterium | reverse complement strand
TCGCTGCTCCGGGCCCCCTCAGCTCGTCCGCGTGCGACCTCCTGCGGGCGTACTCCCTGAGCGACGCGGCGCGCTGAGGCTCCGCCCTACGCGACGCGGCGCTCGCGCACGGCGGCGACAGCTCGCCGCCACTCGCTTGCGACCCTCCACCAGCCCCACGACAGTGAGGTTCCGCATTCCTGATCGTGGGTCAGAGGAGACGCGGCGGGGCGAGTGGGGCGGCCCCCGAGCCCGCCGCCTCGATGGAAGGACCATAGACAACCCTCCGCGAATCGAGTAGGCTAACATTCGATAGGCGACCATTAACGGTGCCCCGGGAGGGACCATGGTTGCGGAGATGAGGTCTGCAGGCGCGCGAGCCCCAGAGCCCGGGGGCTCGTTTTTTATGCCTGTGCCGTTTGCATCTTTATCCACTGGCCAGTATGATTATTCAATCCCCTGGCTGGAGGATGGGTGGCGGTGAACGGGCGGCAGGGCTTCCTGGTCCTGGAAGACGGCGCAATCTTCTCCGGCGTGCGCATCGGCGCGCCGGGGGACGCCGCCGGCGAAGTCGTGTTCACGACCAGCATGACGGGGTACCAGGAAGTACTCAGCGACCCGTCCTATCGCGGCCAGATCGTCGCGATGGCGTACCCGCTGATCGGCAACTATGGGTTCAGCCCGCAGGCCTGGGAGGCGCCGAGGCCCCACGTCGCCGGGTTCATCGTGCGCGAAGCCTCGGACGTGGCGTCGCACTATCTGTCCACCGAGCGGCTCGACGGCTTCCTGCGGGACCACGGCGTGAGCGGGCTGGGCGGTGTCGACACGCGCCGGCTGGTTCGCCACCTGCGCACCAACGGTCTCCAGCGCGGGGTCATCGCCGACGCCGGCGGCGCCGACGCGGTGGCCAGGGCCCGCGCACTGCCTCTGCTGCACGAGCAGGATCTGGTCGGTCAGGTCTCGCGGCACGCGCCGGCCGTTCTGCCGGGCGCCGGCCCGCGCATCGCGCTGATCGACTGCGGCGTCAAAGCCGGCATCGTCGACGCGCTGCGGCGCCGCGGCTGCGAAGTCGTTCTGTTCCCGCATACGGCGACCGCAGAGCAGGTTGCGGCGGCGTATCCCGCGGGGGTCGTGCTGTCGAACGGCCCGGGGGATCCGGCGGTACTGACATCGACGATTCGCACGGTCGCCTCGGTGGTGGAGCAGTATCCAGTGATGGGGATCTGCCTGGGCCACCAGCTGCTGGCGCTCGCGCTGGGCGGACGGACGTACAAACTGAAGTTCGGCCACCGGGGGAGCAACCAGCCGGTGGTTGACCTCACCACGGGGCGGGTCACGGTCACCACACAGAATCACGGCTACGCGGTGGACCCGTCGCTGCCGCCGGCCGCTGAGGTGACGCACGTCAACCTGAATGACGGCACCGTCGAAGGACTGCGGCACCGGGTGCGGCCGGCCTTCTCGGTGCAGTTTCATCCGGAAGGCCGACCGGGCCCGGCCGACGCGGAGTTCCTGTACGACCGGTTCCTGGCCCTGGTGGTCGACACCGCACGGGTACCCAGCGCCGTGGACGGAGCCTGATGCCCACAGGCGATGGCATCAAGAAAGTTCTGGTCATCGGTTCGGGGCCCATCGTCATCGGCCAGGCGGCGGAGTTTGACTATTCCGGCACGCAGGCATGCCGTGCGCTTGCCGAGGAAGGCATCGAGGTCGTCTTGGTCAACAGCAATCCGGCGACGATTATGACCGACGTCGAAGTCGCCGACCGCGTGTACGTTGAGCCCCTGACCCTCGAGTACCTCACGCAGATCATCGCGCAGGAACGCCCGGACGGGCTGCTCGGCACGCTGGGCGGTCAGACCGGCCTGAACCTCACCCTCCAGCTGTCGGACGCGGGCGTCCTGCACCGGTATGGCGTGGTCCTGCTGGGCACGCCGCTGGAGGCGATCCAAAACGCGGAGGATCGCGAACGGTTCCGTGACGCGATGGTGGGCATGGCAGAACCCGTGCTGCGCAGCGCGATTGCTACCGACCTCGCCGCGGCCTTGTCCGCCGCCGCGGCGATCGGCTATCCGGTCGTCGTCCGGCCGGCGTTCACCCTCGGCGGCACCGGCGGCGGGATTGCGCCCGATCCCGATGCGCTGGCCGCGATCGCCCGCCGCGGCCTGGCCAGCAGCCCGATCAGCCAGGTGCTCATCGAGCAGTCGGTCGTCGGCTGGAAAGAGATCGAGTACGAGGTCATGCGCGACGCGGCGGGGACGTGCATCACGGTGTGCAACATGGAGAACCTCGATCCGATGGGGGTCCACACCGGTGACAGCATCGTGGTCGCGCCCTCGCAGACCCTCAGTGATGCCGACTACCAGCGGCTGCGCTCGGCCGCGCTGCGGATCATCGACGGGCTGAAGATCGCCGGCGGCTGCAACATCCAGTTCGCGCTCGACCCGCGCAGCGACGCCTACTACGTGATCGAGGTCAACCCGCGGGTGTCGCGGTCGTCCGCGCTGGCCAGCAAGGCGACCGGCTATCCGATCGCGCGCGTGGCCACGAAGATCGCCGTCGGGCTGCGCCTCGATGAGATCGCCAACCGGGTCACCGGTGTCACCATGGCCGCGTTCGAGCCCGCGCTGGACTACGTGGTCGTAAAGATCCCGCGGTGGCCGTTTGACAAATTCCCCGCGATGGACCGCCGGCTCGGGACGCAGATGAAAGCGACCGGTGAAGTGATGGCCATCGGCCGGACGTTCCCGGAAGCGCTGATGAAGGCGGTCCGCTCATTGGATCTGCGCCCCGGGAGCCTGGCATCGCCGGAGGCGGCCGACTGGACGGAGGCGCAGCTCGCGCGGGCCGTGGCGGAACCCTCAGACCTGCGGCTGTTCGCCATCGCCGAGGCGCTGCGGCGCGGCTGGACGACCGACGCCGTGGCGGGCCTGTCATCGATCGATCCGTACTTCATCGCGCAGATCATGCGCCTAGTCGCCTGCGAACGGGCCCTGGCCGCCGGCACGGCGTCCCTCGCCGACGCGAAACGGCTCGGGCTGTCCGATGCCGTCATCGCCACGTGCACCGGGCAACCCGAAGCCGCGGTGCGGGCGCAGCGGGTGGCGGAGGGGCTGACGCCGGTCTACAAGGTCGTCGATACCTGCGCGGGGGAGTTTCCGGCGGCGACGCCCTACTACTACTCGACGTATGAGGAGGAAGACGAGCGTCCCCTGCCGGCCCGGCCACGCATCATCGTGCTTGGGTCGGGGCCGATCCGGATCGGGCAGGGGATCGAGTTCGACTACTCCACGGTGCACGCGGTGTGGGCGCTGCGCGAGGCCGGCTACGAGGCGGTCATCGTCAACAACAATCCGGAAACGGTCAGCACCGACTTTGACATCTCCGACCGGCTGTACTTCGAGCCGCTGACGTTTGAAGACGTCCTCCACGTCGTGGAACGCGAGCAGCCTGAAGGCGTGCTCGTGCAGTTCGGCGGGCAGACGTCGCTGAACCTGGCCGCTCCGCTGGCGGCCGCCGGGGTGCGCGTGCTGGGCACGCCCGTCGAGGCGTTGGATATCTCCGAAGACCGGCAGAAGTTCTACGACCTGCTCGAACGGCTGGGCGTGCGTTGTCCGGTCGGCGGCGCCACGATGACGCTGGAGGGTGCACGGGCACTGCTCGATCGCACCGGCCTGCCGGTGCTGGTCCGTCCCTCGTACGTATTGGGCGGCCGGGGGATGGAGATTGCCGAGACCGGCGCGCAGGCGCTGGCCGCGGTCGCGGGCGTGCTCGCGGCGGACGCCTCGCATCCGGTGCTCATCGATCGCTACCTGCCAGGGATGGAAGTGGAGGTCGATGCGATCTGCGACCGCGAGGACGTCCTGATCCCGGGCATCATGGAGCACGTCGAGCAGGCGGGCGTCCACTCAGGCGACAGCATCGCGCTCTTTCCCGCGCAGCATCTGCCCGACGCGGCCGCCGAGCGGATCGGCGAGATTGCGGCGCTGCTGTCGCGCGTGCTGGGGGTGCAGGGGTTCCTCAACCTCCAGTGCGTCTACTATGAGGGGACCGTGTACGTGTTCGAGGCGAACCTCCGCGCCAGCCGGACGGTGCCCTTTGTCAGCAAGGCCGTCGGCCTCCCGCTCGTGCAGATTGCGACGCGGGTCATGCTCGGCGATGCGCTGGCCGACCTCGGGTATTCCGGTCTTCACCGGCTGGCGCCGCCGTCGCGCGTGGCGGTCAAGGCGCCCGTGTTCTCGATGGACAAACTCTACGAGGCCGAAGCCGCGCTGGGGCCGGAGATGAGATCGACGGGCGAGGTGATGGGCCGGGATGCCGACCCCGTCGGCGCACTGTCCAGGGCGCTGCTCGCGGCCGGCGTGGTCGTGGGGCCCGGCGCCGTCTTCGCGGCGATTGCCGACCGCGAAAAAGGGCGCGCCGCCGGGGTGCTGGGGGAGTTCGCCCGCCTGGGATTTCCGATTCTCGCGACGCCGCAGACCGCCGCGGCCCTCACCGCGGCCGGGCTGTCGGTGCAGGTGGATGATCCGATGCGCGCGCTGGGCGCCGGCGGTGTGGCGCTGGTGATCAACACGCCGACGGTCGGTCATGATCGCACCCGCGCCGGTTTCGCGCTGCGCCGGCTGGCCCTCGAACGGCGCGTCCCGTGTGTGACGTCCCTCGACACCGCCGCGGCCATCGCCCGCGTCCTGGCCGCCCGCCGCGAGGGTCCCCCGATCGTCGAACCGCTGGCCGGACCCGCGTCCAGTTAGAAACCGCCTCCCAGGGTATTGCATCTTTATTCAATCTCGAGTATCATTATGCGCACTTTCCCCTACGGAGGAGACGGGTGGCGGTTCGTGTCAGCATCATCGGGGCGTCGGGATACGGGGGCGGGGAACTGGCCCGCCTGCTGCTCGGGCATCCTGAAGTCGTACTCGCCCATCTCACGGCGGAGTCAAAAGCCGGGGAGCCGATGGCCGACCTGTACCCCAACCTGCGTGCGTTCACTGCGGCGCTGACAGAATCCACCGACGTCGAGCGGATCGCGCGCGATTCGGATGTGGTATTCTTCGCGCTCCCCAACGGCAACGCGATGGACCTGGTCCCGTCGCTGGTCCCGCACACACGCGTGATCGATTTGGGCCCGGATTTTCGATTCTCCGACCCCTTGATCTACGAGCAGTGGTACAAGGTCTCCCACCGCAGCCCGGACCTGCTGGAACACGCCGCCTACGGCCTCACCGAGTACCGGCGGGCCGAGATCCGGCGGGCCGACATCGTGGGCAATCCGGGGTGCTACCCGACGGCGGCACTGCTCGCGATGCTGCCGTTCGTCCAGGGTGGGTTCGTCCGCCCCGGCGGGATTGTCGTCGACGCCAAGTCCGGCGTCTCCGGCGCCGGGAGAGGCGCCGCGCTGGCCACCCATTTCTCGGAACTCAATGAGAATGTCAAACCCTACAACGTTGCGGTACACCGCCACGCGCCGGAAATCGAACAGGAACTCGCAGTCCACGCCGGCACGGCCGCGGCGGTGACGTTTGTGCCGCATCTCATTCCGATGACCCGGGGCATCCTCGCCACGGCCTACCTGCCGCTGGGCAAGCCGCTGACGACGGCCGCGGCGACCGCGCTGCTGCAGGAGACCTATGCCGGCGAACTGTTCGTACGGGTGCTCGCCGACGCGCTGCCGCAGACGAAGGCGACCTACGGATCGAACTTCTGCGACGTGGCCGTCCGGGTGGACGAGCGCAACGGTGTGGTCATCGCGATGGCGGCCCTCGACAATCTCGTCAAGGGTGCGAGCGGACAGGCCGTTCAGAACATGAACGTGATGCTGGGTTTTCCGGAAGATCTGGCCCTGCGGCAGCCGGGGCTGTATCCCTAGAACGACGGATCGCGAAAATGCGACAACGCGGAAACCATTCGACTCGCCCGGCTGCGCCGGGCTCGCTCATGGCCTGCGGCGCGCGAGTCGAATGCCCTGAGCGAGCGGAGCGAGTCGAAGGGGAGGGACCACGATGGTGATCCAGGCGGAGCAATTCCAGAAAGTCGAGGGTGGGATTACCGCACCGAGGGGATTTCGGGCCGCCGGCGTGCACTGCGGCATCAAAGCCGCGAAGCCCGACCTGGCGCTGCTCGTGTCCGACACGCTGGCCACGGCCGCAGGCATGTTCACGACGAACGCGGTGCGGGCCGCTCCGGTCATCGTGTGCCAGGAGAAGATCCAGCTCGGGGCGGCGCAGGCCATTGTCGTCAACAGCGGCAATGCCAATGCCTGTACGGGTGCGCAGGGGCTCGCCGATGCCCGTGAGATGGCCGCGCTGGCCGCGGCGGCGCTGGGGATTGCCGAGGAATTCGTGCTCGTGGCGAGCACGGGCATCATCGGAGCCCCGCTGCCAATGGATTCCATCCGCCGCGGGATGCCGGCCGCGGTGAGGACGCTGGGCCGGGACGGCGCGGCGTCCGCACAGGCCATCCTCACGACCGACGCGTTTGCGAAGACAGCGGCGGTCCAGGTTGACATTGATGGGACCGCGGTGACAATCGGCGGGATGGCCAAGGGCGCAGGCATGATTCACCCGCAGATGGCCACGACCCTGTGCTTTCTGACGACCGATGCCGCCGTCTCCCCGGGCCTGCTGCGGACGGCACTGCGCGCGGCCGTCGACCGGTCCTTCAACTGCATTTCCGTCGACGGCGACACCAGCACGAACGACACCGTACTGCTGCTGGCCAACGGCGCCGCCGGCCAGCCGGTGCTGGCGGACGACGGCGCAGACTTCGCCCGGTTCACGACCGCGCTGACCGACGTCGCGGCCTCGCTGGCCCAGATGGTCGTGCGCGACGGCGAGGGAGCCAGCAAACTCGTCACCGTGCGCGTGCAGGGGGCGCGCTCACGGAGCGACGCGAAAGCGGCCGCCGCGGCGGTCATGACGTCTCCGCTGGTGAAGACGGCGGTCTACGGCGCCGAGCCGAACTGGGGGCGGGTCCTCGCCGCCGTCGGCCGGTCGGGCGCGGCCGTCCGGGAAGACCGCATCGCGGTATGGATCGGCGGACACCAGGTCGTCGCCGGCGGGACCGCCGCGGGTGATCCCGGGCCCGCCGCCGCCACCATGCGCGCGGCGGAGTACGAGCTGGTGATCGATCTCGGACTGGGCGACGGCACGTTTACCGGGTGGATGTCCGATCTGAATGAGGCGTATGTGAAGATCAACGCGGGCTACATGACCTGAGGTGTACGGATGGTGATCGAAACGAAAGCCGCAATCGACTTGGGCGCGTCGCTGGCTCAGGCTCTCCGCTACGTCAATGCCTGGAAGAGCAAGACCGTCGTCGTAAAGTACGGGGGCAGCATCATGAATGGTCAGGTCGATGAAAGTACGGTGATCGACGATCTGGTGCTGCTCAAAGGAGCGGGAGTCGACCCGGTCCTCGTCCACGGCGGAGGACCCGAGATTACCAGGACGCTCGACCGGCTGGGAAAACCAAGCCGCTTCGTCGACGGCCTGCGCGTGACCGACGCCGAGACCATGGAGGTCGTGGAGATGGTGCTGGCGGGGCGGGCGAACAAGGCGCTCGTGTCGTCCATCGCGGCCGCGGGTGGAACGGCCGTCGGCATCAGCGGCAAGGATGGAAACGTGTTCCGCGCGCGGCCGCTGGCCGCCGCGGAAGACCTCGGCCACGTCGGCGAGGTGGAAACGGTCGATACGCGGCTGGTCCAGCTGCTCTCAGGCTCCGGATACATCCCGGTCATTGCCTCTATCGGCATCGGCGCCGACGGGGGGAGTTACAACCTCAATGCCGACCACGCGGCCGGGGCCCTGGCCGCCGCGGTGGGCGCCAGCAAATTCATCCTGCTGACGGACGTCCCCGGGGTGTTCGGGGACGGCGACGACCCCGGATCGTTGATCTCGGTGCTGCGCGCCGATGACGCCGCGCGCCTGATCGCCGACCGTGTCATCTCGCGCGGAATGATCCCCAAAGTCGAATCGTGCCTCGACGCCCTCGCCGCCGGCGTCCCGACGGCGCACATCATCAGCGGCCGAATTCCCCACGCGCTGCTGGTGGAGCTGTTCACAGAAGAAGGCGTCGGCACGATGTTGGTGCCCTAGACTCTGGAGGCGGTATGAAGACGCAGACGGCCGTTGAGATGAGTGAGACGTACCTCATGAACACCTATCGCCGGCAGGGAGTGGCCTTTGCGTCCGGACAGGGCATGCGCCTGACCGACGTGGACGGCAGGGAGTATCTCGATTTCGTCGCCGGCATCGCGGTGAGCGCGTTGGGGCACAGCCACCCGGCGCTCGTGGAAGCCATCCGCTCACAGGCCGGACGCGTCCTGCACGTCAGCAACCTCTACCTGATCCCTGAGCAGGCGCTCGTCGCCCGGTGGCTGGTGGAACACTCCGTCTTCGACCGCGTCTTCTTCTGCAACAGCGGCGCGGAGGCCAACGAGGCGGCGATCAAGCTGGCGCGCAAGCATGCCAGGCGGTTCGGGCCCGGGCGCTATGAGATTATTGTGGCCGAGCACTCGTTCCACGGACGCACGCTGGCCGCGCTGGCGGCGACGGCTCAGCCCCGCTATCAGCAGGGATTTGAGCCGCTCCCCGCCGGCTTTGTCGCCGTGCCTCTCAACGACATCGCGGCCCTGCGCGCGGCCGTCTCGGCGGCCACCTGTGCGGTCCTGCTGGAGCCGGTGCAGGGCGAGGGCGGCGTGCTGCCGGCCGAACCGGACTACCTGCGGGCCGTGCGCACCCTGTGCGACGAGCGCGATCTGCTCCTCATCTTTGATGAAATCCAAACCGGTGTCGGGCGCACCGGACGGCTGTTTGCCTACGAGCATGCGCGGATCGAGCCCGATGTGATGACGTTGGCCAAGGGTATGGGCGGCGGGGTGCCGATCGGGGCGCTGCTGGCGAAGGACGCGGTGGCGCAGGCGTTTCAGCCGGGAGATCACGGGTCGACGTTTGGCGGCAGTCCGCTGGCCTGCGCCGCGGCGCTGGCCGTGTTGACGACGATTGAGCGTGAGCACCTGGTAGACAACGCCGCCAACGTCGGCAGTTACCTGCTCCAGCGGCTGCGGGCCCTGGCCGCCGCACATCCGCTCATCACCGGGGTCCGGGGGCAGGGGCTGATGGTCGCCGTCGAACTTGGCGCAGACGCCGCGCCGGTCGTCGACGCCTGCCGGAAGTCCGGCCTCCTCGTCAACGCCGTGAAACCGTCGACACTGCGGCTGGTGCCGCCGTTGATTGTGACGCCGGCTGATGTGGATGAGGCCATCGCCATCCTGGAGACGGTACTGGCCTCGCTGCCGGAACCGGCGAAGGCCTGAGACGATCGGATGTCAGTGAGGAGAGACACCATGGGATCACCCAAGAAGGTCGTGCTCGCCTACAGCGGCGGCCTGGATACGTCCGTCATCATCCCCTGGCTCAAGGAACACTACGGGTGCCAGGTCATCGCGGTCGTGGTTGATGTCGGGCAGCCCGAGGACTTCTCCGCGATTCGCGGCAAGGCCCTCGCCAGCGGCGCGGATGCCGCTTACGTGCTGGACATGCGGGGTGAGTTTGTGACCGATTTCATCTACCCGGCGCTCCGCGCCAACGCGGTGTACGAGGGGCAGTACCTGCTGGGCACCGCCCTGGCCCGCCCCTTGATCGCCAAGACGCAGGTCGAGGTCGCCCTCGCCGAGGGCGCCGACGCCGTCGCCCACGGCTGTACAGGGAAGGGGAACGACCAAGTGCGGTTTGAACTGGCGTACCAGGCGCTCGCTCCGCACCTGACCGTCATCGCGCCGTGGCGGGAGTGGGCACTCTCTTCCCGCGAAGACGAGATCGAGTACGCAGCCGCCCACGGCATCGCGGTCCCCGTCACGAAAGAGAAACCCTACAGTATCGATCAGAACCTCTGGCACCGCAGCGTGGAAGCGGGCATCCTCGAGGACCCCTGGCGTGAGGCCCCGGCAGATGTCTACACGCTGACCGTGTCACCGCAGGCGGCGCCCGATGAACCGGGGTATGTGGAGATTGATTTCGAGCACGGGACGCCTGTCGCCGTGAACGGCAGCCGTGTTCCACCGGTTGCCCTCGTCGCGGAGTTGAACCGGCTGGGCGGTCTCCACGGTGTGGGGCGCATCGACATGGTGGAAAACCGGCTGGTGGGAATCAAATCCCGGGGGATCTACGAGACCCCGGGGGGGACGATCTTGCAGGCGGCGCACCGCGGGCTGGAGTCGATCACCCTGGATCGGGACACGCTGCACCACGCGGCGCTCATCGGGCCCCGCTACGCGGAGCTCATCTACTACGGCCAGTGGTACTCCCCGCTGCGGCTGGCGTTTGACGGTTTCCTTTCCGCCGCCCAGCACACCGTGACGGGCACGGTCCGCGTGAAACTCTGGAAAGGCACCTGCGCGGTGGTCGGCCGGCAGTCGCCGTTCTCGCTGTATGATCCCAATCTGGCCACGTTCGGCCGGGACACCGTCTACGAGCAGAAGGATGCCCGCGGGTTCATCAATCTCTGGGGTCTGCCGACCCGCACCTACGCGGCCGTGAATCCAGATCCGATCCGCAAGCACCTGCGGCATCCGGTCAAATGATCGTCTGATGGACGAGCGGGAGCGAGGCCATCGCATGTGGGGCGGCACGTTCACCGAACCCACCGACCCGCGCATTGTGGCGTTCACCGCCTCCTTCGCAACCGACCGGCGCCTCCTGCAGTGGGACCTGGCCGGCAGTATCGCCCACGCGATGATGCTCGGTGAGACCGGAATCATTCCCGCGCAGGACACGGCGGACATCCTCGCCGGGCTGCGGTCGATTGCCGCCGACGCCGCGGCGGATCGGCTGCCGGTCGACGGGGTGTTCGAAGACGTCCACTCGTTCATCGAAGCCGCGCTCTATGCCCGTGTCGGCGATGCCGCCGGGCGGCTGCACACGGCGCGGAGCCGGAACGACCAGGTGCTCACGGCATTCCGCCTGTTCGCAAAACAGGCCGCGATCGACGTGGTCGCCGCGGTGCTGCGCCTGATGGAGAGCCTCCGGACCCGCGCGGCCGCCTCGATCGAGATCATCCTGCCCGCGTTCACCCACCTGCAGCACGCGCAGCCGGTGCGCCTGGGGCACTATCTCCTTGCGCAGTTCTGGGCCCTGGCGCGCGACACCGATCGCTTCGCAGCGTGTTATCGGCGGGCGGACGTGCTGCCGCTTGGCGCCGGCGCCGTCGCCGGCGTCCCGTACCCCATCGACCGCCGGCGCATCGCGCAGCTCCTGTCGTTCAGCGCCATCAGCGACAACAGCATCGACACCGTCGGCGACCGGGACTGTGCGGTGGAGCTTGCGGCGGCGGTCGCATTGCTGATGGTGCACCTGTCGCGCTGGAGCGGCGAGATCGTCCTGTGGGCGACCGATGAGTTTGGGTACGTCCGGCTCCCCGACCGCGTGGCCGCCGGCAGCAGCATCATGCCGCAGAAGAAGAATCCCGACGCCGCCGAACTCATCCGCGGGCGCGCCGGCCGGGCGATCGGGGACCTCGTCGCCCTGCTGTCGATGCTCAAGGGCCTGCCGTCAGGCTACCACTCGGACTTACAGGAAGACAAAGCGATCGTCTTCGGCGCGGTGGATCTCGCCCTGTCATCGGTCCAGGCGATGACCATCCTCGTCGATGCGCTCGAGTTCGATGCGCAGCGGATGCGCGACGCGGCCGGCCGCGGTTGGATGACCGCGACCGACGTCGCGGACTACCTGGTGCGCAAGGGCGTCCCATTTCGCGACGCGCACCGCCTCGCCGGCGCCGTGGTGCAGGAGGCGGCGGCCCGGGGTCAGAGGATTGACGAACTACCCATGGACGTGTTCCAGTCGGTCAGCCCGCTGTTCGACACGGACGTGCTGGCCGCCGTCACAGTGGCGGGCGCGGTGAATGCGCGGGAGACACCGGGCGGAACGGGCCGGGCGGCCGTCCTGGACCAGCTCGCGGCCGCCCAGGCGGCCGAAGGGCAGATCCGCGGGTGGCTGGAGGCCGCGTCAGCGGCCCTCGCGCCGGTGCGCGCCCTGCTGGAGGGATAGCGGTGCCCGGGGGAGAGGGGAGAATCAAGAGGATCCTCCGCGCCATCGAGCGGCAGCCGATCCGGACGCAGGGAGAGCTCGTCGCCGCCCTGCGGCGGGACGGCATCGCCGTGACACAGGCGACGATCAGCCGCGATATCAAACGGCTCGGGCTGGTCAAGGTCCCTGCGGCCGACGGCGGGTACCGGTACGCGCTGCCGACGGCCGCCGCACCGCCGCCGAGGACGGCCGAGCATCTGGCCGCGGTCATGGGCGAGTTTGCCACGTCCGTCGAGCCGGTGCTGGATCTGGTCCTCGTGAAGACCGTTCCGGGGGGCGCCTCGCCGGTCGCCCAGGCCATCGACGACGCGCGGTGGGCCGAGGTCGCCGGGACGCTGGCCGGCGAAGACACGATCATCGTCGTGCCGCGCCGTAAGATGCATCAGCGTACGGTGGCCAGGCGTCTGGGGCAGCTCCTCGGGGTATAATTTGACCACAATGAAGGCCCTCCGCCGGCCGCCGCCATGGCTGCCGAAGGCGCTGATCGGCTTCGGTACCTTCCTGGCGCTGACGGTCATCCTCGGCGTGCCTCAACTCCCGATGCGGACTGAACTAGGGGAGGGGCAGGTCAGCCCACGCGACATCGAAGCCCCGCGGACCGTGGACTTTGTCGACACCCTCGCCACCAACGCCCGGCGCCGGGAGGCCGCCGAGGCGATCCGGCCGGTGACCCGCGCGTCGTCGGCTGACACCGATGCGGCCAAGGCGGCCGTGACGCGCTTGTTCGACGCGATCAGCCGCGTCCGGTCCGGTCCCGGCTTGGAGGAGGATCGGGCGGGCGAGCTGGCACGTCAGGCGCCCGTGCCGCTCAGCGATCCGGCCATTCTCGCCGCCCTCAGCCTGCCGCGGGCGGACGTGGAAGTGGCGCACCGGGTCGCAACGCAGGTCGTCACGCAGGTGATGGAGGAGGGCATCCCGCCGGACGGCCTCGCCCAGGCTCAGGAGTCCGCCAAAGTGCTGCTGCGGAGCCAGGGGCCGCGGGGGCGCACGCTGACGCTGGCCAGTGCGGCCGTCGCCGGGGCCCTGCGGCCGAACCAGATCATCGACGACCGGGCGACCGAAAACCTCCGGCGCCGCGCGCGCGACGATGTGAAGCCGGTCACCGACCGCATCCTGCGCGGGGAGGTGATCGTCCGCCGGGGTGAGGTCATGACCGCCGCGCACATGCAGAAGCTGGCCGCCCTCGGCCTCACGGCCCCGCCGTTCTCCTGGCCGCGGCTGGTCGGCATGGGCGTCATTTCCCTGCTCCTCCTCATGGTCACGGCGATTTACCTGCGCCAGTATCATCCCGACATCTGGGCCCAGGACAAACTGCTGCTGGCCTGGAGCCTCGGCGTGGTCCTCACGCTGGCGCTGGCCCGCATCATGGTGACCCGCTTCAACCCGTACCTGATGCCCATCGCCGCCGGGACCACGCTGATCGCCGTGCTCCTGCGGCCCCGGGTCGCCCTATACACGGCGGCGGTCTTGAGCCTGCTCTTTGCCGTGACCGCCGGCGGGGACGTGCGGCTGGGCCTGGTGGCGTTCATCGGGGCGACGGTAGGGGCGTATGCCATCAAACGCATCAACCATCGCACCGACCTCATCATCGCCGGCCTGCGCGTGGGCGGGGCGAACGCGCTCGCCATCACCGCGCTCGGGTTCGCCGATCAGGTCCCCCTCTACCCGGAGGTGCTCGGCGACGCCATGCTCGGGGTAGGCAACGGCGTCCTGGTCGGGATCATTGCGATCGGTGCGCTGCCCTACCTGGAGCATCTGTTTGGCCTGGTGACACCGATCAAACTGCTGGAACTCAGCAACCCGGGCCATCCGCTGCTGCGCCGCCTCCAGATGGAGGCGGCGGGCACGCACCATCACAGCATCATGGTCGCTAACCTGGCTGAAGCAGCCGCCGAAGGCATCGGGGCGGACGCCATCCTCGCGCGCGTCGGCACGTACTATCACGATATCGGGAAGATCAAACGCCCCGCGTTCTTCGTCGAGAACCAGATCGGCATGGACAACCCGCACGACAAGATGTCGCCGAGCCTGTCCGCCCTCACGGTCATGGCGCACGTCCGCGACGGGCTGGAGTACGCGCGGCAGTACAGCCTCCCCCAGGCGGTAGCCGACTTTATCCCGCAGCATCACGGCACCAACCTGGTCGCCTACTTTTACCAGCGTGCGCTGGACCGCGGCGACGCGCCCGACCCGGAGGCGTTCCGCTACGAAGGTCCCCGGCCGCAGACGAGGGAGACGGCGATCGTGATGCTGGCCGACGCGGCGGAGGGCGCCGCGAGGGCGATGACCCGCCCGTCGCCCGACCGGCTGGAGCAGATGGTGCGGCGCATTATCCGCGAGAAGTTGGAAGACGGGCAGCTGGACGAGTGCGACCTTACGTTCCATGACCTCTCCGTCATCGCCGAGACGTTCAGCCGGCTGCTGGCAAGCATGTTCCATCCCCGCGTCGAGTATCCGGATCTCGAACGGGATCTGTCCGGCCGCCGGCGCTCCGCTGCGCAGGCGCGCTGACACCCGCGTCCGCCTTGCGTCTTGTGGTCACGGTCACCACCGCGGTGCGTCGCCCGGGCATTTCGGTGGGCCGGCTGAAGGAGATCGTCATCGGGGCACTCCGGCGCGAGCGGGTGACGCCGGGGACGGCCGTCAGCATTGTGCTGGTGGACGATCCGACGATCAGACGGCTGAACCGCCGGTTTCTCGGGAAGGACCGTCCGACCGATGTGCTGTCCTTTCCGCTCGCAGATGTCGGTGGTCGCGCGCGGGAACGGGGCCGCCATCCGTCGAATAACCCTCATCGGCTGCTGGGAGAGATTGTGATCTCGATCGACCGCGCACGACATCAGGCGAAGGTGGCCGGGCACCTGCTTCGGACGGAAGTGGCCCTGCTGGCCGTCCACGGCATCCTGCATCTGACGGGGTATGACGATCGCTCCGCCGGGCGGGCCGCGGCGATGGACCGCCGCCAGCGGCAGATCCTCCGGGCGGTAGGGGAGGAGGCTGAGGCGTGAGCCGGCCGAAAGCGCGGCGGCGCATGGCCGACACCTTCACGTACGCCTTCGCCGGCCTCCGCTACGCGACCCGCACGCAGCGGACCTTCCGGATCCATCTGGGCATTGCCGCCGCGATCGCCGTCATGATCTTCGTCCTGGACCTCAGCGCCATCGACGCCGCGGTGGTCGTGCTGGCGATCGC
>DATDQT010000036.1:0-12472 GCA_035292085.1 bacterium | reverse complement strand
GATCGGCCACGCGTCGCCACGCCAGACGAGGCCGCGTTGTTCCGCGTCGTCCGAGCCGCGTTCGCCCAACGGCGGAAGATGCTGCGCAACACCCTGGCCGCCGGGCTGGCCATCGCGCCGCCGGAGGCCGAGCGGGCCTGCGCGGCAGCGGGACTGGATCCCCGGCGCCGCGGGGAAACCCTGTCACTAGAGGAGTTTGCGGCGCTGGCGGCGGCCCTTGCACACACGGGCCTCGGGCCTCGGGCATCGGGTACCGGATCGAGGAGGGATGTCACGACGCCCGACGCCCGACGCCCGACGCCCGACAGGTAATCCCGTTCGAGAGAGGAACCTCACCAATGGTCATGTCCGACGACTACGCCGAATATTACTCCGCCAGCGCGCGGGTCATGACCCGGTCACTGATCCGCGAGCTGCTGAAGCTCACGCGCCGCCGCAACATCATCTCGTTCGCCGGTGGACTGCCCGACCCGTCCACTTTCCCGGTCGAAGAACTCAAGGTCATCACCACCCATGTGCTCGAAACGCAGCCGCAGCTCGCCCTCCAGTACGGACCGACGGAGGGGGACCTGCGCCTGCGGCAAGAGCTGGTCAAGTGGATGGCAAAGGACGGCATCCGCGTGACCCCCGATCAGGTCCTCATCACCGTCGGGTCGCAGCAGGGGCTGGATCTGGTCGGGCGCGTGTTCGTCGACCCCGGAGACGTCGTGGTCGTCGAGCTCCCATCATACATGGCGGCGCTGCACGTGTTCCGTGGCTACCGGGCCGAGATGGTCGGGGTCCCCCAGGACGACGACGGTATGCGGATCGATGTCCTGGAGTCGACCCTCACGTCGCTGCGCGCCGCGGGGCGGCGGGTGAAGCTGATCTACGTGGTGCCCGATTTCCAGAACCCCTCGGGCGTCACGCTGGCGGAGGACCGGCGGCTGCGGTTGCTCGCACTGGCCCGCGAGCACCGCGCGCTGGTGGTCGAGGACACCCCGTACCGCGAGCTGCGCTATGAGGGCATGGCGCCGCCGCCGCTGGCCGCGCTGGATACCGACGGCCGCGTGATCTACCTGTCGACGTTCAGCAAGACGTTGTCGCCGGGGATGCGGATCGCCTGGATGGCCGCCCCGGAGCCGCTCATCCATCAGTTCGTGACCGCCAAGCAGGCCATCGATCTGTGCTGCCCCTCGCTCACCCAGGCCATCGCGGCGGAGTTCTGCGCCCGGGGGCACATCTACGAGCGCGTGGGCCGGCTCGTCGACCTGTACCGTCGCAAGCGGGATGTCATGCTGGCCGCGCTCGAGCGCGAGATGCCCGAGGGTGTGACCTGGACGCACCCCGCCGGCGGGCTGTTCCTCTGGATCCGCCTGCCCGACGGCATGGACACCGAGAAGCTGCTCCCCGCGGCGATCGAGGAGGAAGGCGTCGCCTACGTCGTCGGGAGCGGCTTCCACGCCGACGGCGGCGGCCGCAACGCGCTGCGGGTGAACTACTCGTTTCCTTCCGAGGATCAGATCAACGAGGGGATCAAACGCCTCGCGCGTCTGGTGAAGCGCCACCTGCCTGCGAAGACTCTGACTGCCGGGTAATTTCCTTCTTCGTCATTGCGAGGAGCGGAGCGACGAAGCAATCCCAGTGCTGAGATTGCTTCCCGCCACGGCCGCGGCGCGGCCCCGCGGTCGCAATGACCAGCCGGGGGGTTAGCGTTTCGACGTCCGCGTCGCGGCGAGGTCTTTCGCCACCACAATCGTGATATCGGCGCCCGTGCCGGGCTCGCGGGTGATGACCGACCTCCCGAGGATCTCTGCCAGCAGCCGGGTCACTTCGGGACGGCCCGCGCGGTCGATAATGGTGGTCGTGTCGAGTTGCGCGGGCGCGGTGTCCACCCGGACGATGCGGAATCCCAGCCGTTCCAGGCGTTGCGCGGTCTGTCGGGCCAGGCCGGGGATCCCGCTGCCGTTGAGGACCTCGATCCCCGTCGCGGCCAGCATCTCCGGGTCGACCCCGTAGAACAATTCGGCCAACGTCTGCTGGAACCGGACGCGATCCGGTTCCCAGTACAGCGGGGTCGGCGTGCCGGGGAGCGTCGCCGTCCGGAGATCGTCGGTACCGAGCCGGAGGGCAAACATTCCCAGCGTGATCATGTCGGTCATCGTCAAGTTCGTATGCGTATTCTCTGCGACCGCACGCAGCAGCGTCGGTGCCGACAGCAGCGTCGCCGGGTTCTTCAACTTCGCGAACAGCGCCATGAGCACTTTCTGCTGCCGTTCGACGCGGGTGATGTCACCCAGCGCGTCGTGGCGAAACCGGATGTACTGCTCGGCCTGGTCGCCGTTGAGCACCTGACGCCCCTTCTTCAGGTCGATGTACAGTCCGGCCCACGTGTCCGTGTACTTCATGTCCTTTTCGACATCGACTTCCACGCCGCCGATGGCATCGATGATGCGCGCGAACGATTGCGGACCGAGCTTCACGTAGTAGTGGACCGGGACGCCGAGCAGCCCCTCGACCGTCTTGATCGTCAGGCCCGGCCCCCCGAATGCGTAGGAGGCGTTGATCTTCGCCTCCCCCACCCCGGGAATGGAGGCCCGCGTGTCCCGCGGGATGGACAGCACGCTGACGCGGTCGCGGTCGGGATCGGCGCTGAGCAGCATCAGCGTGTCCGCGCGGGACATGTTCACGACCTGCCGCCGGTTGTTCAGGGTCACGTCGACGCCGATGAGCAGGATGTTCACCCGCCGGTCCAACTGAAACGGCCAGGTGAACGACCGGGGCGCCGCCGGCACCTGCGTGACGGCGGATTCCTCCCGCGCGTACACACCGGCGTGGGACACGATGTACAGACCGGTCCCCAGCGCGAGGCCGACGGCGACGACGGGCAGGGCAATCAGCAGCCAGCGAACATATGTCCAGTCCAGACGCCGCGTCGCCGGGGCCGGCGGCGGGGGTGGGGGCGGAACGTCGGGGGTCGGTTGGACCGGGAGGTCGGGCTCAGACACGTCACTCACCCAGGATCAGAGCAGACTCCATCATACGCGATGGGACCGGCGTGTCAAGGAACCGTCGACGGTGGGCCGCTGATGAGATGCAAGGAGTTTTCGCCGGTATACCTAACATCTATATATACCCTGCCTCTGCCGTGCATGTGTTGGTCAACCGCGCCGGTCGTCATCGGCTTCGCCGCCCCTGCGCTCGCCATGAGGTGGGAGTCCCGACCGGGGGAGGGATGCCGTTGAAGGAACTCCGCCTCAACGCGTACGCGAAGGTCAACCTCACGCTGGACGTGCTCGGGGAACGCCCCGACGGCTATCACGAGATCGAAACCGTCATGCACACCGTGGAGCTGCACGACTCGATTACGCTGCGGGAAGCGGGCGCGGGCATCGACGTGATCAGCAAGGATGGCACGGTGCCCAATGACACGCGCAACCTCGTCTCGCGGGCGGCGCAACTGCTGAAGGAGACATTCGCGGTCGACCGCGGCGTGCAGATTGAACTGGTGAAGCGGATTCCCCTCGCCGCCGGTCTGGGGGGAGGCAGCTCCGACGCGGCGGTCACCCTGCTGGGGCTGGCCCAGATGTGGAAACTCCGGCTCGACGGAGTTCAGATGCGCGCGCTGGCGACGAAACTCGGCTCCGATGTGTCGTTCTTCCTCGAGGGCGGCGCCGCCGTGGCCCGCGGCCGCGGCGAGCGGTTGCTGCTGCTGCCCCCGCTGCCGACGACGTGGCTCGTGCTGGCCCGTCCGAACGCTGAGGTCTCCACCGCGTGGGCGTACCGGCAGTTCGGCCAGGCCCCAGTGGCGGCGCGGCCCAACACGCCCGCCATGATCGACGCGGTCCGCCGGGAGGATGTCCGCGAGGTCGGGCGCCACCTGTGCAACGTCTTCGAGAGCGTGACGGGTGCGGCGCATCCGCTGGTGGCCGACCTGAAATCCCGGATCCTCCACGGCGAAGCCTACGGCGCGGCCATGAGCGGGACCGGTCCCGCGGTCTATGGGCTCATGGCCAACGAGGCCGCCGCCCGGAAGACGGCCGACGATCTGCGGGGCATCCCGGACGTGGAGGTGACCGTGACGCGGACGTTTGCCGAGATCCGCTAGTGCCCCGGTACCGCTCGCTTCGCTCGGGTACGGGGCATGCCTGACGCCATCATCCTCGCCGGTGGCGGCAGTGAGCCCGGGTTAGACCCGGGGCTGCCCAACAAGGCCTTCATTCCCATCGCCGGCCGCCCGCTGGTGGAGTATGTGGGCGCCGCCCTCGCCGCCGCGTCGGGCATCGGCCGGATCGCCGCCGTCGGGCCGGTGGAGTCCCTGCGTCCGCTCCTTCCCGCGTCCACCCTGCTGCTGCCCAGCGCCGGCGACATCATGGACAACGTCGCGCAGGCAACCGCGGCCCTTCAGGCACAAAGTCCGCTGCTGGTGGCCGCGGCCGACCTCCCGCTGCTGACCGGGCCGGTCGTTGATGAGTTCCTCGCCGTATGCGCTGATGCCGCGGCGGACTTCTACTATCCGGTCGTGCCCAAAGAGGTCATGGAACGCCGGTTCCCCACGGCCCGCAAGACCTACGTCACGCTCGTCGACGGCACGTTCTGCGGCGGCAGCGTGATGGTGTTCAACCCGCAGGTGCTGGACCGGGTGCGGCCGTTTGTGGAACGGGTGATCGCCGCACGGAAGAAACCCTGGCTTCTCGCCCAGATGTTCGGCTGGTCGATCGTGATGAAGTTCGCCAGCAGCCGCTTGAGTATTGACGAGATCGTCGACAAGGCCACCGAGGTCGTGGGCATTCCCGTGCGGCCGGTGGTGATCGACCGGCCCGAGCTCGCCCTCGATGTCGACGTCGGGCGGCCCGAGAATCTCGAGGCCATCCGGCGCGAGCTCGAAGGACGCGCACCCGTGCCGGGGGAGTCCTGAGGTGCCGGACCCGCAGCGCCGCCTGAAGCTGCGTCGGGGGGAACGCATGGTCGTGATGGCCCACCACCTCCTCGCCGCGCCGCACCGGCTGTTTGCCCTGGGGGCTTTTGTCGACATGCTCAGCGCCGCCAAGTCCACGATCAGCGAGGATCTCGGCTTCATGCGGCAGGCCTTCGAGCGGTTCCACCTGGGCAAGGTCGAGACGATTCCCGGGGCGGCCGGCGGCGTGCGCTATCTGCCGTACCACAGCCGGGATCGCATTCGCGCCCTCGTCGACGAGTTGTGCCGGCAACTGCGCGATCCCGCCCGCGTGCTTCCCGGCGGATTCCTGTACAACGCCGACATCATCTCGACGCCCCAGTACGCCGCAGCGGTGGGGGAGGCGTTCGCCACGTTCTTCGCGGACAGCCGGCCCGACGTCGTCCTCACGATGGAAGTGAAAGGCATCCCGCTGGCGTTGATGACGGCCCGCGCCTTTGACGTCCCGCTCGTGACCGTCCGGCGGGAGGCGAATGTGACCGACGGGCCGACGGTGAGCGTGAACTACGTGTCGGGCTCCTCACGCACGGTGCAGACGATGACCCTCCCGCTGCGCGCGATCCAGCCCCACTCCCGCGTGGTCTTCATTGACGATTTCCTCCGGGGTGGGGGAACGGCGCGGGGGGTCGTGGACCTGATGCGGGAGTTCCAGGCCGAAGTCGTCGGCGTCGGCGTTTTCATCGAGACGGCCGTGCCCACCGAGAAGGTCATCAGCCGCTACGTGTCCCTCATCGTCTTCGAAGGCATCGCCGATGCCGGCGAGCCACGGGTGTCCCCCAGCCGCTTTGTTGCCGGACTCCGAGGGTAAGGCCTGACCGCTCCGGTCCCCGCCCAGCTTGCGCGTGCGGGAGACGGTACGGTACAATGAGTGAGCACTCACTCATTCGCGTGGCGCCCTGCGATGGCGAGGCCGGCATTCAAAGGGAAGACACAACTAGAGGAGTCACGACGCACCCAGATCCTGGCGGCGGCCTCGAAGGTCTTCGCGCGCAGGGGCTACCATCGCGCGACCATCGCCGAGATCGCCAAAGCCTCGCGTCTGTCTGAAGGAAGCATCTACAACTACTTCCGCGGCAAGGAAGACCTGCTGGTCAACATTCCCCGGCACTTCGTCCAGCCCGTCCTCACCCCGCTGCTCGAGCAGATGCCCGTGCCCGGCACCATCGCCGACGTGGAACGCCAGTTGCTCGCGCTGACGACGGCAATGGTTGGCCGGGTGCGCGCCAACGCCAAATTCCTCAAGGTGTTTTTCTCGGCGCTGCCCACGCTCTCGGCGCAGGCCAAAGTCGAGTACATCCGCGTGCTGCCGATCTATGCCGCGGAGTTACTCGAACGGTTCCTGCGCGCCGGGATCGCGCGGGGGCTGTTCCGGCCCGACCTGGATGCGGCCGTGGCCGCGCGGGCGCTGCCGGGGATGCTGCTGATCTTTCTCATCATGCAGGAAGTGCTGCTCGAACGCCCTCTGATTGAGCGCGGGTACGACCAGATCGTGCCCGAAGTCGTGCGTATCTTTCTGTTCGGGGTCACCAGGCACAGGGAGGAGAGTCGAACGTGAATCGAGCGAGGCAGGGAATCGCAGGGGTCATCATGCTCATGCTCCTGGTCGCCATCGCGGAGCCGGCGGCGGCGCAGCCCCGGGCGCCGCGCGCGCTGACGGTGACCGACGCGCTGACGATCGGGTTGCGCGACAACCAGCAGCTGCGCGTGGCCGCGTTCGAAGTCGCCATCACCCGCGCGCAGCTCGCGCAGGCACGAGGGCTCAAGGCGGGGACCGTGACGGCGCAGGCAAGCTACACGAGGGTCCCGGACACCGGACCGATCACGATCTTCTTCGTCAGTCACGGCGTGATCCACACGATTATCCTGCCGGCGCCGTCGCCCAACCTGTTCGACCTGCGGCTGGTCCTGCAGTACCCCCTGTACACGGGCGGGCGGATCGAGTCGCAGATCGCCCTGGCCGAAGCGAGCGTGAAGGGCGCCGAGGCCGCGCTGGAGCGGCTGAAACTCCAGATCATCCACGACGTCCGCCAGGCCTACTACCGGCTGCTGCTGGCGCAGGTCGGGGCGGAAGTGGCCGACCGCACCGTCGCGCTGGCTGCCGAGAGTCTCCGCGTGGCCAGGGCCCGGGTGGCGGCGGGCGCCGCTGCGCGGTTCGACGAAGTGCAGGCCGACGTCAACCTGGCGACGGCGAGGCAGAGCCAGGTTCGCGCCCGTACCGCGATCGCGCAGGCCTCCCACGCGCTGGCCGCGCTGCTGAACCTGCCGCTCGACACACCGCTGGACCTCCGCGATGGATTCAGCACGCAGGCGGTGACGACGCCGCTGGACCGGCTGATCGCCCGCGCGCTGGAGACGCGGCCCGAACTGGCGGAACTGCGCGCGCGGCAGGCCGCGGCGCAGGCGGCGATCGCCCTGGCGGAGAGCGGCGCCAAACCGACCGTGGGCCTCAACGCGGCCGCCAACTACGGCAACAGCGGCGGGCTGTTCGCCGGGACTATCGCATCGGGAGGATGGAGTGTGACGCTGGCCGCGACGTTGAACCTCTTCGACGGCGGCATCACACGCGAGCGGATCAAGGAGGCGCAGCTCCGGTTGGAGCAATTGAAAGCGGCCGAAGCGCTGCAGCGCCAGGGGATCGAGCTCGAGGTCCGGCTGGCCTATCTGACCCTCCAGTCTGCGCGCGAGGAGCTGGCGGGCGCCGACGCCCTGGTGACGCAGGCCCGCGAGGCCCTGCGCATCGCGACGGTGCGGTTTGAGGCCGGCGTCGGCATCACGCTGGAAGTGCTGACCGCACAGACCAACGCCTCGCAGGCCGAGGTCGCCCGCGCGCAGGCGCTCTATGCCTATAGCGCGGCGCTGGCGGCGCTCGAACGCGCCGTCGGGACGGTCCCCTAGGAGGGCTGCGATGGCGCATCGCGCGCGGGCTGCCGTCATCATCGTGATCCTACTGGCCGCCGGCACGTGGGCGGGCGTCCGGTACCTGCGCCGGGCGCCGGTCCGGACCGACGTGCTGTTCGCGTCGGGGACGATCGAGGCGGAACAGGTCAGCATTGCCAGCAAGATTCCCGGGCGGATCGAACAGATCGGGGTTGCCGAAGGCGATGCGGTGCGGGCCGGGACCGTGCTGGTGACGATCGAAGGGCGCGAACTCCGCGCCCAAATGGATCAGGCTCGGGCCGCCATCGCGGCCGCCCAGGGACGGGTGACCCAGGCGCAGCTTGCCGTCCGGCTCCAGCGGAGCCAGCACGCCAGTTCGGTGGCGCAGGCACAGGCCGCGGTGGACGCCGCCCGGGCCCGCGTCCGGCAGGCGCAGCACGCCGGTACGCAGACCGCCGACCAGTTTTCCCAATCGGTGGCGCAGGCCGAGGCGGCCCTGGCCGCCGCGCAGGCTGCCAGCCGCACGGCGCAGGTGAATCTTGACCACACGACACGAGATTTCGCCCGGGTCGAGGCGCTTCATAAGGAAGGCGCCGTCAGTGCGCAGCAGCTGGATGCCGCCCGGGCCGCCCGCGACGCCGCGCGCGCGCAGTACGACGCATCGCGCGATGCCGTCGCGCAGGCCGAAGCTTCCGTCCGGCTGGTCCGCGCCGCCCGCCAGCAGGTCGGCATCCGCGCCGAAGAGGTGTCCGCGGCTCAGGCGGCCCAGCGGCAGGCGGACGCCGCGCTGGACGCGGCGCGCGCCGGCACAGACGCCGTCGCCCAGCGGCAGGCCGACGTCGTCGTCGCTCAGGCCTCCGTCGCCCAGGCTGAGGCCAGCCTGCGCGTCCTCCTCGAGCAGGAGAAGAACCTCACGATCGCCTCGCCCATCGACGGCGTGGTGGTCACCCGGCACGCCAGGGCAGGCGAAGTCATCGGCGCGGGTGCCCCGATTCTCACCGTGGCGAACCTCGATCAGGTCTGGATTCGCGTCTTCATTCCGCTTCCTGAACTCGGCCGGGTCGCGCTCGGCCAGCGGGTCGACATCGCCTCAGATGCTTTTCCCGGCAAGACCTTTGTGGGCGCGGTTGCCGAGGTGAGCCAGCAGGCCGAGTTCACGCCGCGCAACGTGCAGACGCAGGAAGAACGCGTCAAGCTCGTCTTCGCCGTGAAAGTCACCGTGGAGAATCTCGATCATCTCCTCAAGCCCGGCATGCCCGCCGACGCGACGATCTATACGCGGTCATCGGGGTTCCATGGTGTCATGGCATGACCACCGTGTCATGATCCAGGCCGAAGGACTCACCCGCAGGTACGGAACCACCACCGCCGTCGACGGTGTCTCCTTCGACGTCCGCGCCGGCGAGGTCTTCGGCCTCCTCGGACCCGACGGCGCTGGAAAGACGACGCTGTTCCGCATGCTGGCGACTGTCCTTGAGCCCTCGGCTGGAAGCGCGCGCATTGGCGGTGCCGATGTCCGGCGCAGTCCGGAGACGGTGAAGGAACGCATCGGGTACATGCCACAAGCACTTTCGCTGTACACCGACATGACGGTTCTGGAGAACCTGCGCTTCGTGGCCGAAGTGTACAGAGTGCCGCGGGCGCATCTTGGGCCGCGCCTCCAGCGCCTGTTGGGCTTCAGCCGCCTGGGGCCATTCATCCACCGGCGCACCGAACATCTCTCCGGCGGGATGAAACAAAAACTGGCGCTGGCGGCAACGCTGATCCACGAACCGGAGGTGCTGCTGCTCGATGAGCCGACGACAGGCGTGGACCCGGTCTCCAGGCGGGAGTTCTGGCAAATTCTCTATGACCTGAACACCCAGGGCAAGACGGTGGTCGTGGCCACGCCGTACATGGACGAGGCAGAACGGTGCACGCGTGTGGCGCTCATGCACCGCGGCCGCATCCTGACTGTGGATGCCCCCGAGCAGATGAAGGCGCACATGGATGGAATCGTCCTGGAGGTCGTGGCCGCGCCGAGGCGCCAGGCCCTGCGGGTGGCGCGGGAGATCGCGGAGGTAAAGGCGGCCAGCGTGTTCGGGCATGCTCTCCACCTCGTGCTGCCCGCCCGGGAGGCCGAACCGCGCGTGATCGAGACGCTGCGCACTGCCGGCATTGCCGTGGAGGACGCTCGGGTGATCGAGCCCTCACTGGAAGACATTTTCGTGTCCCTGCTGAGTCGCACCGCGTGAGTACGCAGCCTGCGGTGCTGGCCGAAGGCCTCACCAAGCGGTTTGGCGCGTTCGTGGCCGTTGACGCCGTCGATCTCACCGCGGCGAAAGGAGAGATTTTTGGTTTCCTCGGTCCAAATGGCGCGGGTAAGTCCACCACGATTCGCATGCTGTGCGGCCTGCTGCCGCCGACGGCCGGCCGGGCGGAAGTGCTCGGCCTCGACGTCGCCCGCAATCCGGAAGGGGTGCGGGAACGCATCGGCTACATGGGACAACGCAGCGCCATGTACAACGATCTGACCGTGTCCGAACTCCTCCACTTCTTCGGGCGCCTCTATGGGTTGGGGGAGGCGGAACGGCGCCGGAAGGTGGACGCGTGGATCGAGCGCGCCGGGCTGGCGGGCCGCGAGCGCCAGCTGGTAGGCACGCTCTCCGGCGGCTGGCGCCAGCGCCTGGCGCTGGGATGCGCGATCCTGCACCGGCCGGAGCTCATGCTCCTCGATGAACCCACCTCAGGCACCGACCCGGTCCAACGCCGAGAATTCTGGGAACTCATCTACCGGTTTGCGGACGAGGGCACAACCGTTCTGGTCACGACGCACTACATGGACGAGGCCGAGCACTGCTCCCACTTGGCCTTCATCTACGGCGGCCGCATCATCGCGGAGGGATCGCCCTCGACCATCAAGAGGACGGCGATGCGCGGGGGACTCCTGGAGATCGTGGCCGATCCGTGGATGCCGGCCATGCAGGCGTTGCGCGAGGTACCCGAGGTGCGCGACGCCGCGCTGTACGGCGTGACCATCCACGCCGTGGCCGACGATCCTGATGCTGCGGGTGCGCGGGTCCGGCAGGCTCTGGTCGAACGTGGAATCACCGTGCGCCGCATCGAACAGCGTCTCCCGACGCTGGAGGACGTCTTCGTCTCATTGACCGGGGGGCCGCGCGAGAACCACGCCGCCACCGGGTTCGGCAAGGAGCCAGACCGATGAGCCGGCGGCTGGCGGCGATCGTGATCAAGGAGTTCCTCCAGTTGGTGCGCGACCCGCGCACGCTGGGCATGGCGTTGATCATGCCGGTGGTCATGCTCCTGCTGTTCGGGTACGCGATCACCACCGATGTCGAGAATCTTCCCACGGTCGTGTTCGACCAATCCCAGAGCCAGGAGAGCCGTGCCCTCATCCAGAGGTTTGCCAACTCGCGATACTTTGCGATTATCGGTCCGGTCGCCGGTCTGGCGGACATCGAACGAGAGATCGACTATGGCCGGGCCCGGGTGGGGATCGTCATCCCGCCCGACTATGCCGCTGCCATTCAGTCGGGACGCACCGCGACCGTGCAGGTCATTGTCGACGCCTCCGATCCGCTGGTCGCCCGCAGCGGGCTGGCCACCGCCGACGCGATCGGCCAGGTGACCTCGCTGCAGATCGTCACGCGTCGGCTGCAGCGGAGCGGCGTGCCGTCGGTGAGCCTGCCGCTCGAGATGCGCGTGCGGGCCTGGTACAACCCCGATTTGCGCAACGTGAACTTTATGGTCCCGGGCTTGCTCGCCGTCGTGCTCTCACTGCTGACGCTTATGCTCACGGCCATCGCCATCGTCCGCGAGCGCGAGTTGGGAACGCTGGAACAGCTCGTGGCCACGCCGATCCGGAAAGGCGAGCTGATGCTGGGAAAGATCCTGCCGTACGTCCTGATGGGATACGTGGACATCACCCTCGCGCTGCTGATTGCCGTGTACTGGTTCCGGGTGCCGGTGCGGGGCAGCCTGCTGCTGCTCTACGGGCTGACGCTGGTCTTCTACCTGGCGGCGCTGGGACAGGGGATTTTGATCTCGACGGTCTCGCGTACGCAGCGCCAGGCGATGCAGGGAGCATTTTTCGTGTTCCTGCCCACGATTCTGTTGTCGGGGTTCATGTTCCCGCGGGAGGGCATGCCGGTGGTCATCCAGTGGATCGGGTATGCCATCCCGCTGACGTACTTCCTGGTGATTGTGCGCGGCATCATCCTCAAGGGGGTCGGGTTCCTGGAGCTCGCCAGCCAGATCATCCCGCTGGCCGCCTTGGGCCTGTTCTTTTTCATAGTCAGCGTCGTGAGGTTCCAGAAGCGCCTCGACTGACCCTCATGTCATTGCGATGAGCAAACAGTTTCCATCGTGAGTTGTGTCAGTTGCGTGAGTTAGGGTGTCATTGCGAGGAGCGAAGCGACGAAGCAATCTCAGAACCTGAGCCACATTCGGGCTGTCCTCTTCGACCTCGACGGAACCCTGATCGACTCGTTCCACTCTCACTATCGTGTCTACACACGGGTGTTCGCCGATCTGGCCGTGCCGTTCGACGAGGCCGCCTATGCCCGGCACTACTCGCCGAACTGGTACCGGTTCTATGAGCGCCTGGGACTGCCGAAGGAGCTGTGGACGGATGCCGATGAGGCCTGGCTGCGCTACTAC
>DATDQT010000035.1:0-4162 GCA_035292085.1 bacterium | reverse complement strand
GAGATCGGCTGGGAGCTCTACGTGCCCTTCGACGCGGGGCTGCGCGTGTGGGACGCACTCTGGGAGGCGGGTCGGCCGCACGGCCTGCGCGCCGTCGGCTACCGGGCCGTCGATTCGCTGCGGCTGGAGAAGGGCTACCGCTACTGGAGCGCGGACGTGACGCCCGAGTACACGCCCTACGAGGCGGGGCTGGGGTTTTGCGTCAAGTTGGACAGCAAGGACTTCCAGGGGCGGGAAGCGCTCCTGCGCCAGCGGGCGGCGGGGCTGACGCGGAAGCTCTGCTGCCTGATCCTGGCCGATCCGTCCGCCCATCCGCTGGCGAACGAGCCGGTGCTGGCGGACGAACGCGTGGTCTCGCGTGTGACGAGCGGTGGCTACGGATACACCGTGGGCGAGAGCATCGCCTACGCGTATCTGCCCATCGCCCTGGCGGCCGCCGGCACTGTGGTTGCGGTCGAGGCGGACGGTCGCCGCGTCCCGGCAACCGTGCAGCCAGAGCCGCGCTACGATCCCGCCAACAGCCGGATCAAGGCCTGAGGCCGTGCTCCGGCTGTTCTTCGCCACGGACATCCACGGCTCGGACGTGTGCTGGCGTAAGTTTCTCAACGCCGGTTCGTTTTACCGCGCGGACGTCCTGATCTTGGGGGGCGACATGACGGGCAAGGCCCTCATCCCCATCGTGCAAGATGGCGGCCGGCACGAGGTCCTCTTCCGGGACGACCGGCATGTGCTGGAAACGGAGGAGGAGGTGCGCGCGATGGAGGACCGCATCGCCGCCCGCGGGTACTACTCGGTCCGGGTGAGCCGGGGGGAGATGATCGCGCTGCAGGGCGACCCGGCGCGGGTGGAAGCGCTCTTCGCCGAGCGCATGCAAAGCACGCTGGAGCGCTGGCTGGCCCTGGCGGAAGAGAAGCTGCGGGGGCAACACCTGCGCTGTTTCGTCTGCCCCGGCAATGACGACCGGTTCGAGGTGGACGAGGTCATTGGGCGCTCGGCGGTCATCGCGCTCGCGGAAGGCCGCGTCGTCGATCTGGGAGGGGTGGAGATGATCTCCACGGGGTGGTCCAATCCCACCCCCTGGCAGACGTACCGCGAGTGCCCCGAGGAGGAGCTGGGGACCCGCATCGAGCGGATGGTCGCACAACTGCGCGCCCCCGCCCAGGCCATCTTCAACCTGCACTGTCCACCCTACCGGTCGCAGCTGGATGAGGCGCCAGCACTGGACCGGGAGCTGCGCCCGCTCTATGGCGGGCAGGCCGTCCGGCCGGTGGGTTCGACCGCGGTGCGGGACGCCATTCTGCGCCACCAGCCCGTCCTCTCCCTCCACGGCCACATCCACGAGGCCCGCGGCGTCGCCCGTCTGGGCAGGAGCCTGGCCCTGAACCCCGGTAGTTCTTACGAGACGGGCATCCTGCAAGGGGCCCTGGTGGAAGTGGACACCCGGGGCGTCCGGTCATATATGCTCGTCGCGGGCTGACGAAGGAGGTGGTGTGCATCGACGAGAGCTCGGCCATGACGTGCGTCTCCTGACACGGGAGGTGAACGCAACCGATGGCAGGCGAGACGGCAGGATACTTCGTCAGGCGAGCGACAGGGTTGGTACGCGCGTGGTCCGGCTTCGATGCGTTCATCTACGCCTTCTTCTCCGTAAACTTCGTCACCCTCGGGATGTACATCATGTCCTTCGGCCCATTCGTGCCCCAGGGGCATCTGCTGCCGGCGGCGATTATCACGGGGGTGCTCGTGACCTTCCTGGTCATCGTGTACGCGGGGCTGATCGCCGCGATGCCGCGGGCCGGGGGAGACTACGTCTGGCAGAGCCGCATCCTGGGTGGCGGGATTGCGTTCGTGCTGGCGGTGACCGGATGGTGGTTCATCCTCTGGCACTGGGTGCCGATCTACGGCAACATCCTCTCGATCCAGTTCTTCGCCCCGATTCTGAGCACGCTCGGCCGCCCGGCCGCCGCGCAGTGGTTCGGCACGCCCACGGGGATCTTCGTCAGTTCCCTCGTCGTGCTGGCCTTCGTGGCGTACTACATCGCCATCGGGATGGAGGGCTACGCCAGGATTCAGAAGGCCTGCTTCTGGGGCGGGCTGGTGGGGCTGGCCATCGTCTTCCTGCTCCTGTTGGTCGGAAGCCAGGCGCAGTTCCAGCAGGCCTTCAACCGGGAAGCGGTCTCTCTCTTCGGGGCCTCGGGCGACGTCTACGCTCAGACGCTGGAGGCGTCTCGCAAGTACGGCTTCACCCCAGGCGCCTTCGGCTCCATGCCGCTGGGGCCGAGCATCCTGCTCATCCCGATGCTCGTCTTCTACCTGCTGTGGCCCAACTGGGGGGCGACCCTCTACGGGGAGGTGCGCGGGGCCAGTGATTACCGGCGCGTCTTCTCCGGCATGTTCTGGGGGCTCTGGGTCACGGTGGCTCTCTCGGTCGTGTTCTTCCTGCTCGTGGCCAAGACCATGGGCTGGGACTTCTACCTGGCCGCCAACTCCAACTACTGGGCCACGATCTACGATCCCAAGAATGCGCCCGCCCTGGCCGTCCCGCTGTGGCCCTACCCGGCCATGCTGGCGACCTGGCTCGTCAACAACCGGGCGTTCCAGTTGATCGTCCTGCTCCTGATGAGTCTCTGGTTCTGGGGCTGGTCCGGGACGGTCTTCCTCTCCTCGACGCGGGTGATCTTTGCGGCGGCCTTTGACCGCGTCCTGCCCGAGTGGGCGGCGAGTGTCTCCCCGAAGAGTCACGTGCCCACAGGGGCGCTGGTGTTGATGGTTGTGCCGTCGATCGTCGTTAGTTACCTGTATGCCTATCGGCCGGGCTTCGCCACTCTCACGCTTGACGCGACCCTGGTGATCGCCGTGACCTACCTGGGGAGCGTCTTCGCCGCCACCATCTTCCCCTGGCGGCGGTCCCAACTCTACGAGAGTTCACCGATTGCCCGCTACAAGGTCGCGGGTCTGCCCCTGATCAGCGTGGCCGGCGTGATCACCATCGCCTTCCTCCTGTTCAATCTCTGGAAGTGGGTGACGGACGCGACTTACGGGGTGAACAACCGGCAGTCGGGGGTGTACATGCTCGTCCTCTACGCCCTGGCGCTGGTCATCTACATCATTGCCCGGGTGGTGCGGGCGCGGCAGGGCATCGATCTGGCGCGCATTCACTCGGAGATCCCGGTGGAGTAGCCGGGCCTTTCTCGTTCCCGGGCGTTCTCGGAGGGTGGTCCCGCGCTCAGGCGGGGCCACCCTCCTCCGGTACTTCGTACCACCGCACGCGGTCGCCGACGCGGGCCCGCAGGCGCCAGGCCACCGACTTCGGCTGCCCCTCGATGGCCTGCCACATCTCCGCCAGTCGGCTGTGGATCGGTTCGGGGGGCAGGGCCAGGCGCTTCAGCGCGTCCAGCACCCGCGGCGTGTTTAACTGCAACGTCCGGTGGAGGCCCCAATCCCGGGCGGCCAGGCCGGCGATGTAGGCCCGGTTGATCGTATCGGCGTCACCGTCGGCCGTGGAGTGGTCGTGCAGCAGGGCCATGATGTCGATGAGGTCCTTCTGGTTGATCTCCACGACCTGCATCTTGGTGAGGAGGAGGTCGGCCGGCGCCAGGCAGGCGTCCGCCGTGTGCAGGCGGTCGCGCAGGTCGATGACATGACACATGCGGAACTGGTCCAGGAAGACGTCCACCTCACGGCGGTGCCGGGCGTCCCAGAAGCGCAGGCGGCGCTGTCCCTGCAGCGTGTTGAAGGGAATGTCGGGCGCATAGCCCAAGTCTTCCAGCAGCCGCTGGACGGCGGCGCGCTGCCCCGAGAGGCTGACAAAATCCAGATCCCGGTACTCCCGGCGCAGCGGTTCCCTCCGGGTGCTGGGCGAATGGAAGTAGACGCCCAGGCCGCCGGTCAGTTTCAGAACGGTCCCCGTGCGCTGCACGGCCGCGGTGAGGCGTTCTGCTTCCTGGATGATGTCGGCCTGGGGGATCGAGGGTTCACGCACGGCATAGGCGTATTCACCGTCCGTAGCGGGACCGCCTGTTCCCTGGTAACCACGATGCTCGCCGGCGGTGCACGGGGCGGCGCGGGGAACACCTTCGGGAGGCACAGGGATGAAGTCTGAAGCGCAGGCCGTGATCATCGGCGGCGGGATCGTCGGCTGCAGCATCGCCTATCACCTGGC
>DATDQT010000034.1:0-12690 GCA_035292085.1 bacterium | reverse complement strand
TTCGCGCGCCGCGCGGCGCGCCAGGCGGAGCGGTTCCGGAGCCCGGCTTCCTTTGCAGAGTACAAGGACGACGGCGACGGCGACCGCCGGACTGGTCCGCCATGCCGCGTGGACCGCCAGAGGCCGCACTCCACGGCGTGTTCGGACCCAATATCCGACCAATTCATCATTGAGCAGTAAGGGACTGGTTGCGCCCTCTTCGTCCGGGGGGATCAAACCGCTGGCAAGCAGCGGTCTGTGGGTGGCGCCTACTGAAGGTACGTCGAGGACCGCCCCGAGATGCAGTGCCAAACCGGCTCGGCGCGGATGATCGCGGCCGGTGGCATCGACGACGAGAACATCTGGTCGCTCACCGAGACCCCTGACCGCTTCCTCCAACAGCAGCCCTTCACGAAGCGCCAGCAGGCCCGGGACATACGGATGCCCTGCCTTTCCGCGAACGACCGCGACCGGGGTCGCCCCGTCCGTCCGCAGCAGCGCGGCCGCGGCCCAACCCGGATCACCGGCGGCGCCTGGACCGGGAATTCCCCGGGCGAAGCAAACGAAGCAGCCCGCTGCGGACCATCCCGAGTCAGGAGGTTGCCAGAGCTCGGGTCGTGCTGAAGCGAGTCTCTTCTGTTCGTCTATGAGCGATTGCGGGGAGTCCGGCCATTTCGGTACCCGGTACCCAAATTCAGCCATTCCGGCACCCGGTACGGAGTCAGAGCTTGTAGCCGATCTTCCGCAGGAAATCTTTCCGCCAAGCGATGTCCTCATCGCCCTCCACGCCGAGCGGCGATCCCCCGTCGATGACTCCCAGGATGCCCCGGCCGGCATCGGTCTCGGCGATGATGACCTGTACGGGATTGGCCGTGGCGCAGTAGAATCCGACGACCTCCGGCACCGACCGCAGCACGGGCAGGACGTTGATCGGATAGAATCCGGCCCCCAGGCAGAGGACAAACGAATGCCCCGCGCCCAGCGCCTGCGCCGCGTTGCGGGCGAGTTCGATCATGGCCGGCTCGGTCCCGGTCCAGCGGATGAGGCGCTTGCCTGAGGACTCGCAAAAGGCCAGCCCGAACTTGATGCCCGGCACCGCGGTCACCAGGGCTTCGTGCACGTCCTCCACGGTCTTGATGAAATGACTCTGCCCGATGACGATGTTGACCTCGTCCGGTTTCTCGACGGCTACGATCTTGAGTTCCATCGGTCGCCTCCATGCTCCCCGAACCCATTACTTCGCCCAGGCTCGGAGAAGGCTCTAAGCTGCACAAAGAGAGTTCGGAGCTAGCCGGAGGAAATGCCTGCACACGCCATCGAATGCCCGGATGCCGAAAGCGTACGGGGTGGACGGGCCGGCCTATTCGTCTCCGCTCGCGCCCACCACTGCCGGCTGCGGCACCGGCGGCGGCGTGGGTGTCATCGCCGCCAGTTGCCGGTAGAGGGCGTCGCGCCGCGCGATCTCCCGGCGGGCAGCCTCGAGCAGCTCGCGCGCCCGTTCGGGATCGGCGGCCTCGATCACCTTAAACCGCGTCTCGAGGGCCATGAATTCGGCCACGTCGATCTTCGGCGCAGGCGAATCCAGTTGCAGCGCCGGCAGACCCCGCTCGGCGCGGCGGGGATCATACCGGTACAGCGGCCAGTACCCCGACTCCACAGCCAGCTTCCCGTGCTCGGCGCCTAACCGCAGATCGTACCCGTGCTCGATGCACGGGCCGTAGGCGATGATCAGCGACGTGCCGGAGAAACTATCGGCTTCGCGGAAGGCCTGGACCGTCTGGAGATCCTTGGCTCCGATCGCGACTTTGGCCACGTAGGCTGTCCCGTAGGCCATTGCCAGCAGCCCCAGGTCTTTCTTGGGGATCGCCTTGCCCGCCACCGCGAACTTCGCCGCCGCGCCCAGCGGTGTGGCCTTCGACTGCTGGCCCCCGGTATTCGAGTACACCTCGGTGTCCAGCACCAGGATGTTCACATCCCGGCCCATCGCCAGGACATGGTCCAACCCGCCGTAGCCGATGTCATAAGCCCAGCCGTCGCCGCCGATGATCCACACGCTCTTGCGGACGAGAAAATCCGCGAGGGCGTCCAGCCGGCGGGCCTCTGGCTCATCAATGCAACCCAACTGACCGCGCAGCACCTGCACGCGGTCGCGCTGCGCGATGATGCCGGCTTCCGTCGACTGATCCGCCGAGAGGATCGCGTCGGCTAGCCGGTCGCCGATCCGGCCGGAGAGACGGCGGAGCAGGTCCTCCGCCTGGGATGCCTGGATGTCGATGGCCAGCCGGAAGCCAAACCCGAACTCCGCGTTGTCCTCAAACAGCGAGTTCGACCACGCCGGGCCACGGCCGCAGGCGTCGAGGGCATAGGGGGCGGTCGGCAGGTTGGCGCCGTAGATCGACGAGCAGCCGGTGGCATTGGCGATCAGCAGCCGGTCCCCGTACAGTTGCGTGAGCAGTTTCAGGTACGGCGTCTCCCCGCAGCCGGCGCAGGCCCCGGAGAACTCAAACAGCGGGCGGAGGAACTGCGTACCCTTGACGTCGCTGCGGACCTTCGTGCGGTCGGGATCCGGCAGGGTCATGAAGAAGGCAAAGTTCTCACGCTCTTGCTCGCGGAGCGGGGCCTGGGGGACCATGTCGATGGCCTTGTGCGCCGAATCCTTCTTGTCGGTGACCGGGCACACCTCGACGCACAGGCTGCAGCCGGTGCAGTCTTCCGGCGCCACCTGCAACAGGTATTGCATGCCTTTGAACTCCGGCCCCCGGTACGGCACGGCCTTCAACGTTGGCGGCGCATCGCCGAGCATCGCCGGCTCGACGACTTTCGCGCGGATCGCCGCGTGCGGGCAGATCAGGGTGCACTTGTTGCACTGGATGCAGAGGACCGGATCCCAGAGCGGAATCTGATCGGCGATGTTCCGCTTCTCCCACTGGCTGGTCGCCGCGGGCCAGGTCCCGTCCGGGGGGAAGGCGCTGACCGGCAGCAGGTCGCCCTGGCCGGCCAGCATCACCGCGGTCACGCGCTGCACGAAGTCGGGCGCCGCCTCGCTTACCATCGGCGGCAGCCTCCGTGACGCCGTGGGGGCGTCCGGCACCCGGACTTCGTGCAGGTTGGCCAGCGTCGCGTCGACGGCCTCAAAGTTGGCGCGGACCACGTCGTCGCCTTTGCGCCCGTAGGTCTTGCGGATCGCCGCTTTGATCTTCGCGATGGCGTCCTCGCGCGGCAGCACGCCGGAAATGGCGAAGAACGCCGTCTGCATGATCGAGTTGATGCGCCCGCCCATGCCGGTCTGCTTGGCAACCGCGGCGGCGTCGATCACGTACATGCGCAGTCCCTTGCGAATGATCTCGTCCTGCGCGTCATAGGGCAGCCGGTCGAACACGTCGTCCGGACGAAACGGGGCGTTGAGCAGGAACACCGCGCCGGCGGCCGCCGATTCGAGTACGCGGTACCGGTCCATGAACACGTACTGGTGGCAGGCGACGAAGTTCGCCTGAGAGATCAGGTACGGCGCGCGGATCGGGCGGGGCCCGAAGCGCAGGTGGGAGATCGTCACCTGCCCCGACTTCTTGGAATCGTACACGAAGTAGCCCTGGGCGAAGTTGTCGGTCTCCTCTCCAATGATCTTGATGGAGTTCTTGTTGGCGCTGACCGTGCCGTCGGCGCCCAATCCGTAAAAGACGCAGCGGGTCACGTCGTCGGCTTCGACGGAAAACTGCGCGTCGACGGGCAAGGATGTGCCGGTGACGTCGTCGGTGATACCGACGGTGAAGTGGTTCTTCGGATGCGGCCTCGCCAATTCGTCGAAGACCGCTTTGACCATCGCCGGCGTGAACTCTTTGCTGGAGAGCCCGTATCGGCCGCCGATCACCCTCGGCATCGGAGGCAGGCCGGCCCCGTTTGAATGCGCCTCGCCCAGCGCCGTCATCACGTCCAGATACAGCGGTTCGCCCAGCGCCCCCGGCTCTTTTGTCCGGTCGAGGACGGCGATGAACCGCACGGAGCGGGGAAGGGCCTCGATGAACTGGCTGATGGAGAACGGCCGGTACAACCGGACGGCCAGCACGCCGACGCGTTCGCCCCGGGCCACCAGCCATGCCGCGGTCTCGCGGGCCGTCTCCGCCCCCGATCCCATCACCACAATGACGCGCTCGGCCTCGGGATGGCCGTCATAGTCAAACAGGTGGTACTGCCGCCCGGTCAGCGCCGCCAAGCGATCCATGGCCTGCTGCACCAACACGGGGAGCGCGAGGTAGTATGGGTTGGCGGCCTCGCGGGCCTGGAAGAACGTGTCGGGATTCTGGGCGGTGCCGCGGATCACGGGGCGGTCCGGAGTGAGCGCCCGCTGGCGGTGCGCGGACACCAGGGCGTCCGGCAGCATCGCCCGGAGGTCCTCGTCGGTGAGCTCCTCGATCTTCGAGACCTCGTGGCTGGTCCGGAATCCGTCGAAGAAGTGTAGGAACGGCACCCGCGCGACCAGCGTCGCCGCGTGGGCGACCGCCGCCAGGTCGTGCGCTTCCTGAACGGACCCGCTCGCCAGCAGCGCGAACCCGGTCTGCCGCGCGGCCATGACGTCGGAATGGTCTCCGAAAATCGAGAGTGCGTGCGTGGCAAGGGTGCGCGCGCTCACGTGCATCGCGAACGACGTGAGCTCGCCGGCGATCTTGTAGAGGTTGGGAATCATCAGCAGCAGGCCCTGGCTGGCCGTGAATGTCGTCGTGAGCGCACCGGCCTGCAGCGCGCCGTGAACCGCGCCGGCGGCGCCGCCTTCCGACTGCATCTCGACGACCTGTGGGACGGCTCCCCACAGATTGGACCGCCGGTGCGCGGCCCACTCGTCGGCGAGTTCTCCCATCGTTGATGACGGGGTGATCGGGTAAATCGCGATCACCTCGCTGGCACGGTACGCGACCGACGCGGCCGCTTCGTTGCCGTCAATCGTCACCATCCGCCGGGCGGTCATCGCTGCGTCTCCGCGGCTCATCGCGTGACGACCTGCGGGCGCAGGGCTTCCGGGGCCACCCGCACGCGGGCATCGACGATCGCCGCCCCCTGGTCAGAGACGATGATCGGGTTGCAGTCGAGTTCGGTGATCTGCGGGAGGTCTTCGGCCATCGCGCCAATCCGCACGATGATGTCTTCCAGCGCGGCGGCGTCGGCGGCGGGGCGGCCGCGGTAGCCGGCCAGTAGTGGGTAGGACTTCAGCTCGCGCACCATCTCGCGGGCGTCCTCGGGGCCAATCGGGGTGAGCCGGACGGTGACATCCTTGAGCAGTTCGACCAGCACGCCCCCGGCGCCGACGGCTACCGTCGGTCCGAACTGGGGGTCGGACACGACGCCGACGAGCATCTCCACGCCTGGCGGTGCCATCGCCTGCACGAGGAAACCATCCACGGGCTGGCCTGCGCCCTCCAGCCGGGTGGACATCTCCTCAGCGGCCGCGCGCACGGCGCCACCCCCACTGAGGTTGAGCCGGATGGCTCCCGCGTCGCTCTTGTGCAGCAGGCCCGGGCCGAATGCCTTCAACGCGACATTCCCGCCCAGCGCCTCGGCTGCGGCGCCGGCCTGCAGCGGTGTCGTCACCACCTGCTGGGCGGCCACCGGCAGCCCGTAGCTGGTCAGCAACGCCGCGACTTCATCCGGACTCAGCCAGACCCGTGACCCACCGCGTCCCAGCGCCGTTGCCACGACCGATGCCGCGCGGTCTCGCCCGATACCGTCGAGCGGCGGCACCTCGACGGGCGGCCGGGCGCGCCACTGCCCGTACCGGACCACGCGCGCCAGCGCGATGGCGGCGTCTTCGGGAAACGCGTATGACGGCACCTCGACGGCCCCCCGCAGCGCCGGGGGCACGCCCCGCGAGGACATGAACACCGTGAGGACGGGTTTCGTGCCGGCCAGGTCACGCGCGGCCCGGACAATGGCCTCGGCCGCATGCTCGGGCTCGGTCACCAGCGGCGGGATGAAGATGGCGATCACCGCATCGATGTTGGGATCAGCGCCGACGGCGCGGATCGCCTGCAGGTAGTGCGCGGCCGGCGCGGACGCCAGCATGTCAACGGGGTTCCCGACGCTGGCCTGCGGCGGGAGGAACTCGCGCAGCGCGGCGGTGGTGGCATCGGCCAGCGGCGGCACGTCGAGGCCTTCGGCCTGGCAGGCGTCGGCGCACAGAATGCCCGGGCCTCCCGCGTTCGTCACGATGCCGACCCGGGGACCGGCCGGCGGCGGCTGCGTGCTCAGCAGCACCGCGACGTCAAACAGCTCGCCAAGGGTATCCGTGCGGATCACGCCGGCCTGGCGGAACAGCGCATCCACCGTGATATCGGAGGCCGCCAGCAGGCTCCCCGTGTGGGACTGGGTGGCCCGGACACCCGCGGGTGAGCGGCCGCTCTTCACGGCGATGATCGGCTTGGTGCGGCCGACGCGCCGGGCGATCCGCGAGAACTTCCGCGGGTTGCCGAAGGATTCCAGGTACAGCAGGATCACGTCGGTCCGGGGATCGGCTTCCCAGTACTCGAGCAGGTCGTTGCCGGAAATGTCGGCCTTGTTGCCGATGGACACGAATGACGACACGCCGACTCCGACCGCGCTCGCATAGTCGAGGATGGCAATGCCCAGGGCTCCGCTTTGCGAGAAAAAGCCGACGCGGCCGACGGGCGGGGAGGCCGACGCGAAGGTGGCGTTCAACCGCACCGCCGGGTCGGTGTTGATGATCCCCATGCAGTTGGGTCCGATCAATCGCATGCCACTGGCACGGCACACCCGCAGCAGTTCGTCCTGCCTGCCGCGGCCGGCGTCGTCCGTTTCCGCGAACCCCGCCGAAATGACGACCAACGCGCGCACGCCGACCCGCGCGCAGTCCCGCGCCACATCGACGACGTGCTCGGCGGGGACGGCGATCACGGCAAGATCGACTCGTCCGGGGACCGCCTCAATGGACGGGTAGGCGAGCACCGACTGCACCACACCCGCGGCGGGGTTCACCGGGTAGACGGGACCGGCGAAGCCGTCGGCCAGCAGATTGTGGAAGATCTCACCGCCGATCGTGCCGCGCTGCCGCGACGCCCCGATCACCGCTACGGCGCGCGGGGCGAAGAACGCGCGCAGGGCGTTGGTCGTGGCGATGCGCTCGCGGTCGGCGAAGCGGTCCAGCGCGTCGGGAGTGATCTTGGTGGGAAACGTGACGACGAGTTCGCCGGGGCCGGCGACTACATCGAGCGGGAAGCCCGAATTGCGGAACACATCCAGCATGGCGTGATTCGCCGGCAGGACGTAGGCCACAAACGCCGACACCCCCACCCGGCCCGTCACTTCGGCGAGGTAGCCCAGCAGGATCGTCCCGAGCCCCCGGCCCTGGTACTCATCGGCGACGGCGAACGCGACTTCTGCCCGGTCGGAGTCCACGCGGACGCAGACGGCATGGCCGACGATCCGTTCGGGATCGCCCGTGGTCGCGATGACGTTCAGGCGCCGCGACGGATCCGCGTGCGCCTCCGTGCGCGCGGTGTCGGCGAGAATGCTGTCTCCCGTCCCTGCGAAATAGCGGAAGGCACGCGATTCGCTGGACAGCCCCCGGAGGAAGGCCAGCAGGGCGGACTCATCACCCGGCGATAGGGAACGGATCGACACCGTCGATCCGTCCCGCAGCACCGCGTCAGTTCGGCCCGGGCGCAGCATCGTGGCCATCGTAACACCTCAGCCCGTGTGGGCGGCTGGGGCCTCGGCAGGCTCCGATGGCAGGGGGGCGAGATGGAGCACGTTGATGCCTCGCTCGACCAGCGTCTGCACGACGTGCAGGGGGTACGGGGTGTCGACTCGGACGACCATCTGCGTGCCGCCGGCCGCCGGATAGGCCGCCAGACTCCGGATGCGCACGTCGCACTCACGGATGGCATGGACGACATCATCCAGCGCGGTCACGTGAGCCGGAAGTTCGATGGTCAGCCGGGCGCCCCCGCTGCGCAGGCCCATAAGGTCGATGAATGCGTCAAAGAGGTCCGATTCCGTGATGATGCCGACCAGCCGGCCGTTCTCTACCACCGGGAGACCCCCGATCTTGTGCCGCCGCATCAACACCGCGGCATGCTCGATGGTGGCCGTGGGCGGGACCGTGATCAACTCCCGGGTCATGATGTTCCCGACGCGCTCCTGCATCAGTAGTTTCGGAATCTCAAAGGCGGACAGCGACGTCGCGTGGGATGGCGAGGCCCGCATTACGTCGGTCCACGTCACAATCCCGACAAGCCGGGCGCGGTGCATGACGGGCAGGCGCCTGATTCGCCGCGATTTCATCATGGTCAGCGCATCGTGGACCGACGTCTGCGGGTCCGCGGTCAGCACCGGTGCGGTCATGCGGTCTCTGATCAGCATGGTGTGTCTCCTAGTGCCTGACGGTGAGTTTGGGGTACCCTGCCACCTCGGCGCGGGCGCGCAGAAACTCCAGCAAGGGCACTTCCAGCACCCCCGACGGGGCAAACATCAGGGGGATGTCGATCACCGTCCAATCCCCATCGTGCACCGTCAGCCGCTGAACCCGGCCCGCACGCACGGCCTTCCTGACCGCGTCAACCAGTTCGTCCGGCGAGGATGCTGTCACCATCGTGCGTGGCGCCTCGACGGCGTGCGTCGCCCGCCTGACGATACTGAGGCCGAGCAGGCGATAGATCAAGCAACGCCCCGTCGCCCCGCTGACCAGTGCGACGAGGGCGACTGCGATCAGCAGGATGCCCCACCCGTTGGGCAGCAGCAGCGCCGCGTACAGCAGCGCCGTGCCCAGAATCAGGCGGGTCATCCGGTCGGCGGATCCGAGATTGATCTCCATGGCCGTCTCCCCTTCTCCGTCAGGGCTCTACGCAGGGACAGGCGCGATATCAAGGTCTTCCGCGGCCGGCGCACGCTCGGTCACCACGAGTTCGTAGGTGATCGCGGCGGTCGACCGCAGCATCGCGGACACCGAGCAGTACTTGTCATGAGACAGGCTGACTGCGCGCTGGACCTGGACCTCGGTCAGGCCGCGGCCCCACGCGCCATACACCAAATGGATCCGTGTGAACACCTTGGGATGCTCCGGGGCCCGTTCCGCTACCGCCGAGATCACGAGCCCTTCCAGCGGCGCGCGCATCTTCCTGAGAACTCCGGCGACATCCATCCCGGTGCACCCCAGCAGGCCCATCAGGACCGTCTCCATCGGGGTTGGGCCCATCCCCCGGCCGGAGGCTGCCGGACGGGTATCCATCACGATTCGGCCGCCGTCGGATTCGGCGTTGAACTGCATGGGTGCGACCCAGCGGACCTGCGCAATCATGGTGGAAACCTCCCCGTTCCGATTGAGTACACTCTATCGAGGCCTCCGGACCGGGGGCATCCGCTCTCGGTCGGATTTTGGGCTCGGGTCAGGGGCTGAGGAAGTTCTGCATCAGCATCATTGCCAGGAATCCCACGATGACCGCCGCCGCGGTGTTCGCCCGGCCGCTGTGTTCGGCGCCTTCGGGGATCATCTCGCTGAACACCAGGAACCCCATCGCGCCGGCCGCAAACCCGAAGCCATATGGCACCAGCGGCCTGAAGTACGCCACGGCCAGCGCCGCGGGCACGGCGACCAGGGGCTGGGGGAAGCTCGTGAAGATGGACCAGCCGATGCACGCCCAGCCCGAGAATCCCGCCGCGCGGAGGGGGAGTGACACCGTCAAGCCTTCCGGGATGTTGTGAATGGCAATCGCGATGGTCAGCAGCACCGCCAGGGCCGCCTCGCCGGACCCGAAGCCCACGCCGATGGCGATGCCTTCCGAGAAACTGTGCACCGTCATCGCGCCGATGATCAGGAGGATCTGATTGGCGCCGGCACCCCGGAGGTGCTGGAACGTATGTTCGCGTCTCCCGAGGCGGCTGTGCGCAAGCCAGAACAGAGCGGCGCCGATGGCGATGCCGGCCGCGACGACGTTGTAGCCTCCACGCTCCACCCCGGCCACGACCAGGTTGAAGACCGAGGCAGACAGCATCATCCCGCCGGAGAAACCCCAGGCCAGTCCGACAAACCGCTCAGGAAGGCGGCGCACGAAGAGAAACGGCACTCCGCCAATCCCTGTGGCGAGGTCGGTGAGGAATGCGGCCAGGAAAGTGGTCAGCGCCAGGGCGCCGGGCGTCACGGTGTCAGAGGCGCCGCGTCAGCGTTACCGGCGAGGTCTCCGGCCCCCCGCCGCGGCGAGTCGCTTGGCCCGCGGCAGTTCGTGCAGGTCGAGGAAGACCCGGACGATGTCGCTGGCGCTGATGATGCCGGCGACCTGGCTGCCGCGTACCACGATGACGCGCCGGACCATCTCATCGAGCATGATCGCGGCGACGTCCTCGACCGGCGTATCCTCGGTGACCGTCACGGGGGTCGTGACCATGATGTCGCGCACCGTGAGCGGCTCGCTGGCATGATGCGCCAGGTCCGTAAAACTGACGACACCCAGGAGGCTGCCGTCCTCCCCGGCCACGGGGGCGCCGTGGATGCGGTAGTGGAGGAGCATGTCGGTCGCTTCGTCCAGCGACATGTCCGGCGCCAGTGCAACGACGTCTTTCGTCATGATCTCCCGGGCGTCCATGAACTATTCCCCCTCCACCGCGAATTTCGAACTGACGACGCGCTTTCAGGGTATCGTCTCCGCCGCGCCGCAGGCATAGGGCGGCCAGCCGATTCCCCCTCGGGCGCACAGCGGCAAAAGAGAATGGAGCGCAAACGAACCAGGGGGTTGGCCGTCTTCAGCCACGGTGCCGGTGCCTCCGGTCTTCTCTCGCTCTTCGGAGAGGCCTCCGAAGTGCGGTGTGACGGTCAGCGTCGCCGGCTGCGGCGTTGGACTCGGCTGCGTTGCCTGGTCGCCCGCGCTCCGAACACGTTCAGGATAGAATCCGTCCTCCGCCGGACGCATCGGGCGGAGGTCGGATTTTCAGGCCGCCTTCTGAAACGCCTCCTGGAGAATGGCGTCGGTCGCGCTCGTACCGATGACGTCGGCGCCCGCGCGGATCATCGCCGCCGCGTCCGCATAGGTGTGGATCCCGCCGGCCGCCTTGACGCGGACGCGGGGTTCAGCGGCCCGGCGCATCAACGCGACGTCCTCGACCGTGGCGCCCTTCGGGCCAAACCCGGTGGACGTCTTGACGTAGGCGGCGCCGGCCTTTGAGGCGAGGTGGCAGGCCAGGGCCTTCTCGTCATCGGTGAGATGTCCCGTTTCCAGGATGACCTTCACGGGATGCCCGTCGGCAGCGGCCACGACGGCCCGAATTTCGTTGAGGACATCGGCCGTCTGACGCTGCCGCAGCGCGCCGAGGTTGAGGACCATGTCGATTTCCGCGGCGCCGCCGCGGATCGCCTGGCGCGTTTCAAGCACTTTCGTCTCGGTGGTCGCCGACCCGTGAGGAAACCCTACCACGCTCACCAGGAGCACATGCGACCTGGCCAGCAGGCGGGCCGCGGCTTTGACATGGCAGGGCTTCACCACCAGCGCCCGCACACCCCAACGCTCCGCCGTGCGCACGCCGGCCACGAGATCGTCATCGGTGGCCTGAGGGCTCAGGACGGCATGTTCGATCCGACCGGCCAGAGCCTTCACCGGGGCCGCCGGCCTGTCGACGGTGGACTGTTCGGCCAGCATGCGCCGGTGTTCCCGTTCCACGTCCTCATAGTAGTCGCGCATCTTCGCCTGCGCCTCCAACTCTGACAGCGACATGTTCCCCCTCCTTCAAGGAGCGCCGCGGCGCGCGGTGCGGGGCACAAGACGGCTCTCCACATCCACCACCCCGTCGATCGTGCGGATCCAGCGTTCGGCGAGGCGCTTCTCACCGTCGTCGGCGACCTCGCCGTCCAAATAGACGACCCCGCTGCGCACGGCGATGCCCACCCGCGCAACGTCCACCCACAACTCGTGGAGCAGAGCATCCCGGACCGCGGCGGCGATCTCCTCATCCGGCCGCACCAGTGCCCGAAGCACGTCGGCGCGGGTCACCATGCCCACGACCCGACCGTTTCTGAGGACCGGCACGCGATTGATCCTGCGCCGGATCATCAGCGCCGCCGCTTCGTGCAGCGAGGTGGACTCCTCGACGGTGATCACCGGAGTGGTCATCAGATCGGCGGCGATGCGGCCCTCGGCCTTGTCGGCATCCGCCGTGTAGGTCGAACGGAGCAGCCGTACCAGGCACGTCGCACCCGACAGGGGCGGCAGCTCCTTGTGCAGCAGATCGGCCTCCGACACAATCCCGGCGAGTTCGCCGTCGGCGGTGAGCACCGGCAGCCCGCTGATGCGGTGGGCCAGCATCATGGCGGCGATGTCCTTCACCGGAGTGTCGAGGCGCACAGTAAGGACCGGAGCGCTCATCACATCCGCCGCCACCAATCGAATCCGCGAGCCCTGCAGTGTCTTCGACATCACTCTGTATCCTATATCTACGATAATCCCCCGTGTTCGACGACGACATCGGGTCTGCAAACGATGGAGATGGCCCAAACGGAGCAGGACCATGTGATCGGCGCGAGATCCGATCCAGAGCGCTGCTCCACCGGATACACTACGCAGGGAGACGATGCGCTGGCATGCCTGACATCGGGCGGGGGACTGACACGTAATACGCCAATTGGCTGATGGGATGCCCACGCGCCCTCGGATACTGTGGGGACGGGAGTTGACGATGGCCGGGACACGCAGAGCCATACCTGATGCGGTGAACGTGCGCAGG
>DATDQT010000033.1:0-20933 GCA_035292085.1 bacterium | reverse complement strand
TCGCCGCGAATAGCGGGTTAGAAGACGCGGCGAACGCCATCCCTGACGAAGTCCTGCGAGAACTCGTTCAGACCTCGACGTTTGGAAATCTCCCTGATTTCATTCGGCAACACAGGGAGTATGCTCGCAGGATGTATTTTGCGCCGCCAATTCGCAGCGAGGCCGAGAAGGAACGCTTCCGCTTCCTACTGCCTGAGTTGCAGAACGTTCAGACGCCCGGGGTGCCCCGCGGGATGGAGATGGCCTAGCGGAACATCTGTAGCAGCGGTTTGATGTCGGCGTCTTTGAGTTCGGACTCCCAGATCGGCAGCCGCTTGACCGCCTTCTTGCCGCGCGGGTGGGCGTGGACGACGCCCAGCGGCAGCCGGCCGCGCTTGTCAAAGTCGTCCAGCAGCGCCCAGGCCGCGCCAAGGTCGGCCGGGTCGTGGCCGGCGGGGATGTTCTCGACGTGTTCGCGGTACCAGTCGTACGTGTTGAACTTGTTGTAGGTCACGCACGGCGAGAAGTCGTTGACGAAGGCGAATCCCTTGTGCTGCATCGCCTGCACGTAGATCTCGGCGGCGTGCTTGGGATCGCCGGAGAACGACTGCGCCACGAACGTCGCCCCCGCGGTCAGGGCCAGGCGCAGCGGCGAGAACGGCGGCGGATCTTCCTCCAAGACGTACTCTTTATCGATGCCCCGGCCGTGCGTCGGCGAGTGCTGGCCCTTGGTCAGGCCGTACACGCCGTTGTCCATCACCACCAGCACGATGTCCGGATCGCGGCGGCACACGTGCACGAAGTTCTCGACGCCGATGGCGAACGTGTCGCCGTCGCCGGCCAGCGTGATCACCTGGAGCTCGGGGTTGGCCATCTTCGCGCCCAGCGCGTAGGCCAGCGCGCCGCCGTGGGTGCCGTGGAAGGCGTTGCCGTTGAGGTAGTTGCGGATCTGGCCCGAGCAGCCGATGCCGCCCACCATCAACGTCTGCGACGGGGTGATCTCGAGTTTTGCGACGGCCATCTTCAGCGCCGCCAGCACGCCGAAGTCGCCGCACCCCGGGCACCACTGGATCCGGTGCCGCGGGACGGCGTTCTCGTCCCAGATTTTCGCGGCGGCCTTCGCCGGCGCCGGCCTGGTCTGCGCACCGTCAGTCATCAGTCTCCCTCCGAAACCTTCACCGGTACGGGCGCTTCCACGCCGACGCGCACGACCGCAACCTCGCCGGCCAGGATCTGGTTCACGCCGCCCGTGATGTCGGACACGTACATCGGCAGGCCGTTGAACTTCACGATCCGCGTGACCGGCACCATGCAGTACGACTGGATGACGTCGGCCAGCTGGCCGTGGAAGTTCTGCTCGACGGAGATGACCGACGCCGCCCGCTCGAGGATCGGCTTCACGGCAGACGTGTTGAACGGCCACAGGTGCGTGAAGTGCATCACGGCGACGTCCGTGCCGGACGCGGCCAGCCGCTGCTGTGCGTCGAGGAGCACCGGGCGGGTGCTGCCCCAGCCCACGAGCACCGGCCGGCCGGCGGGATCGCCGTAGACTTTGGGCGGCTTGGCGTCTTCCGCCAGATAGGTCGCCATCTTCCGGAAGCGCTTCTCCATCTGCGCCTTGCGGATCGACGGATCGGTGCTCACGAACCCGCGCTCGTCGTGCTCGGAGCCGCTGACCTTGAAGACGGCCCCGCGCGTCCCCGGGACCAGGCGCGGCGAGATGCCCGTTTCCGTCACGGCAAAGCGCTTGTACCCGTTCCCATCACGGGCGAGGTCATCTTCGCGCAGCAGGGTCGACCGGTCGACCACGACAGGGTACTGCTCGAAGAACGACTGCGGCACGACCTTCCGGCCTTCCGAGAGGTTGAGATCGGTGAGGAAGAACACCGGACACTGGTACTTGTCGGCGAGGTTCTGCGCCTCGACCATCATCGTGTAGCACTCTTCCTGGGTTGCCGGCGCCAGCACGATCCGGGGGATCTCCCCGTGGCCGCCGTACGCCGCGAGGAACAGGTCCGCCTGCTCGCTCTTGGTCGGCATGCCCGTCGACGGCCCGGCGCGCTGCGTGTCGACGATGACGATCGGCGTCTCGGTGACGCCGGACACGCCGAACTCTTCGACCTTGAGCGAGAGGCCGGGCCCGGAGGTCCCCACCATGCTGCGCACGCCGGCCACCGCCGCCCCCAGCGCGGCGCGGATCGACTCGCGCTCGTTCTGTCCCTGCATGGCGCGGCCGCCGTACTTCGGCAGGTGTTCCTCCATGAACTCGAGGATCGCCGAGGCCGGGGTGATCGGATACCCCGCGTAGTAGCGGCAGCCGCCGGCGATGGCGCCCATCGCCAGCGCCTCATTCCCCGCGATCAGCAGCCGCGGGTCGTCCACCGGCAGCGCGTCGAGGCGATACCCCGCGTCGGTCCAGCCCCGTGCGGCCAGGACGCCTTCGACCACCTCGACGCCGCGCGCGGCGGCTCGGAGGTTGAGGTCGACGATCTCGCGGCCCTTGCGGAGGAACCGCTCCTCGAGGAGGCCCCGCAGCAGGCTCACGTCGGCGTCAAACTCCAGCAGCCGGAACAGCGCCCCGACCGGAATGATGTTCTTCACGACGTCCTTTTTCAGCTCATCGCGGGCGATGTTGCGGGCCGGAATCGGGAAGACCTTGACGCCCCGGCGCTCCAGGTCCCCGGTGGGGATCTCGCCGGTGCTGCTGTCGTACAGCAGGACCCCGCCGTCTTTCAAGTCGCGCCCGTGCCGGAGCACGGTGTCGCGGTTGGGCTGGTCTTTCGCGTCGGGGTTGCTGTCGAAGTCGAGCGCGATGAGGATGTCGACGTAGGGGTCGCCCCACGACAGCGGCTGCTGCGCGGAGATCACCATCGGGTCGTACTGGTGGGCGCCGTAGATCGTCGACGCGTATCCCCGCTCCATCTCCAGCACGTACAACCCGGCGCGGGTGAAGATCCGGCCGAGCACATCGGTCACCGTCAGCACGCCGTCGCGCAGCTGCACGCCGCCGACGAGCAGCTTCAGGTTATTGGTGATCACGCGAACGCTCCCGTCCTTGTGATAGCACAGGCCTCTGGCCACGATGATTCCAGAGGCCTGATTCGCGTCTTCATCATAACACAGCGCCGTCGGCCCGGCGGCGCGTGGCGGGAAATGCGGCGGCGTGGGCAGGAGGCGGAGACCCCGCCGAGAAACTGCGGCGCGTGGAACTCCGCGAGCGGTACGAGGACGATCTGTTCCTCGTGAGAGGGCCGGCGGGCTGGGTGGCCGCCGCCGTCCTGGCCGGCGGGCTGGCGGCCCTCCCGCTGGTGGCCCCGAAGTATCTCATCTACATTGCCAGTCTCGTTGCGGTCAACGCGGTCATCGCCGTCGGATTGAACGTGCTGGTCGGCTATACCGGCCAGATCTCGCTGGGGCATGCTGGATTTGTGGCCATCGGGGCCTATGCGTTTGGCATCGTGGCCGCGCGGATTCCCTGGACCCCGGCGGCCGGTGCCTGGGGGGTGCCCTGGATCGCCGGCCTCATCGCCGCGGGCGCGGTGTCCGCGGTATTTGGCTTGCTGGTCGGGCTGCCGGCGCTGCGGCTGACCGGCCCGTACCTGACTATCGCGACGCTGGGCTTTGGCATTGCCGTCCATCAGGTCCTGATCAACTGGGAGTGGCTGTCAGGTGGCCGGGCCGGTCTGTTCGTCCCCAAGCTGACGTTCGCCGGCCGACCTCTCGGGGATGCGGAGATCTACTGGATCGCTCTGATCGTCTCGGCTGCGCTGACTGTGCTCGCCTTCCACATCGTTCGCTCGTACGTCGGGCGTGCATTTGTCGCCATCAGGGACAGCGATATCGCCGCGGAAGTCATGGGGGTCAGCCTAACCACCTACAAGACCACAGCGTTTGCGGTGAGCGCCGCCTATGCCGGCCTCGGGGGAGGGCTCTACGCGATCGTCCTGCACTACCTGGAACCCAACCAGTTTACGCTGCTGGAGTCGATCACGTATTTCAGCATGATCGTGGTCGGAGGACTGGGGACGATCCCGGGCAGCGTGCTGGGGGCCGCGCTGCTGACCATTCTGCCGCTGGAGTTTTCCGGATTCAGGCAGTGGCAGCCGGTCGTCTACGGTCTGGCGATCATCGTGGTGATGGCCCTGGAACCGCGCGGCGTGTACGGCCGGTGGCTGAAGATCAAGCGGTGGTTCAAAACGTGGCCCTTCTAGCACAGTACGTCATTGGCGGACTCGCCGCGGGCGGGTTGTATGCCCTCGTCGCGCTGGGCATCGTGCTGCTGTACCGCACGTCCCGCATCCTCAACTTTGCCCACGGGGACCTGGCGACGTTCGGGACGTTCATCGCGTTCAGCCTGCTCGTGACCTACCATTCGCCGTTTGCCATCGCGTCGGCGGGGGCGCTGCTGATCACCGGCGTGATCGGCGCGGCCTTCTACTTCCTTATCCTGCGGCCGGCGCGCGACGCCAGCCTGCTCGGCAAGATCGTCATCACACTGGGCTTCGCGCTGCTGCTGCAGGGGACGTCGACGCTGCTGTGGGGGACGGATACGAAGGTCCTGCCGTTTCCCCTGTCCGACGTGCGCGTGTACCGGCTGGGCGGCCTCGTGGTCAGCCAGATCAGCATCGGCAGCTTCCTGATCGGCCTGGTGCTGATGGGCCTCGTGTACGTCCTCGTCCAGCGGACGAAAGTGGGACTGGCGATGCGGGCGGTCTCCCAGAACCTCGTCGCGGCCCAGGCGCTGGGCATCCCGGCCAAATCGATCTTCGCGCTGACCTGGGGACTCGCCTCGGCGCTGGGGGCGACGGCGGGCATCCTGCTGGCGCCGGTGGCGCTGCTCGATCCGTCCATGATGCTCGACCCGTTCCTGAAAGGCTTCTCCGCCGCCGTGCTGGGGGGCATCGACAGCCCGCCGGGCGCGGTCGCCGGCGGACTGCTCCTCGGCGTGATCGAAGCGGTGTTCGCGGGCTACGTCTCGGTACGGTTCAAGACCACGCTGGCGTTCTTGATCATCATCGCCGTGCTGATCGTCCGCCCCGAGGGAATGTTGGGCCGGGAGTACAAAAGGAGAGTGTGAGTCAAGAGGTATCGAGAGGGATCACGGGGTAAGTTCAGGGCACGCGGGAGAATCGCAACCGGCGAGGTGAGGCAGATGAAAACAGTCATGCGGATCGTGCTGGCGGTCGCGCTGGTGACGGCGCTGGCCGCGGCGACGATGGCCCAGGCGCAAGAGCGAGGCGTCAGTGCCACCGAGGTCATCATCGGGACCAGCCAGCCGCTGTCCGGCGGGGCGGCATTTTGGGGCGTGCCGGTCACCGGCGGCATGGAGGCCTGGATCAGACTCATCAACGAGCAAGGCGGCATCCACGGCCGGCGGCTCCGGCTCGTCGCGTTGGACGACTCGTACCTGCCCCCGCGCGCGGTCGTCAACGTGCGGGAACTGGTCGATCGTGTCGGCATCTTCGCGCTGGTCGGGCTGCTGGGGTCGGCCAACGCCTTTGCGGTGCGGGACTTCGTCGTCGAAAACCAGGTGCTGTGGATCAACCCGCTTGCCGACGCCAACATGTGGGCAGGGTTCCGCGGCAAACGCAGTCTGTTCGTCAGTTACGTCAGTTACGTCGATGAGGGACGGATCCTCACCGAGTATGCCGCGAAGAACATGGGCGTGAAAACCGTCGCGGTCTTCTACCAGAACGACCTGTTCGGGCAGAAGGGCCTGCTGGGCGTGAAGCGCGGGGCGGCCGCGGCGAAGATCAAAGTCGTCGCCGCCGTGCCGTACGAACTGACCGACCGGGAGTTCAGTGCCCAGGCCGTCAAGCTCCGAGAATCGGGAGCCGACGCGGTCGTCCTCTACGCCAACCCGACCGCCGGGGCGCTCGTGGTCCGCGGGATGCGGCAGATCGGGTACGCGCCGAAGCTCATCTCCACGTCGGCGCTGGCCGACCCGGCGATGTTCGCGTTGGCCGGGGATGCGTGGAACGGCGTCACCCTGGCCGCGTACTTCCCGCTGCCGGGCACGGACGCGAGGGTCGATGAGACGCTGGCCACGATCGTGCGCATCAACCCGGCGCTGGCGAGGCAGCCGTTCAACGCGGTTGGCGGTATCGCGTTCCTCGAGCCGTTCCTGGAAGGCCTGCGGCGCGCGGGACCGAACCTCACGCGGGCCAGTTTCATCACGGCGATGGAGACGCTGCGCAACTGGGACGGCAACGTGGCCCGGGGCATCACGTTCGGGCCCGACCGCCGGCAGGGCATCAACAAACTCTACCTGGTCAGATCGGAAAACGGCCGCTACGTCCGGCTGACGCCAGACATCACGTACCCTGTAGCCTTCTAGGATCCACATCAGCGACGCGGGGTGGGTCCGTCTCTGCCCACCCCGCGGTGCAACCCGCGTGCACAACCGTCTTCCCTCTCCCGACGCGCAGCCGGCGGGCCCTGCACTCCCTCTCCTCACCATCCGCGGCCTGTCCATTGCGTTCGGGGGGATCACCGCGCTGGCCGATGTCGACCTCGATGTCCCGCGGGGCGCGTTGATCTCGGTCATCGGGCCCAACGGAGCCGGCAAGACCACGCTGTTCAACTGCGTCTGCGGCCTCTACCGGCCCGACCGCGGGGCCATCGGGCTGGACGGGCAGTCCCTGCTGGGCCTTCGTCCCGACCAGGTCGCGCGCCGGGGGGTCGCCCGGACGTTTCAGAACGTGGAGCTCTTCCTGGCCATGACCGCGCTGGACAACCTGCTGCTGGGACGGCACCTCCATTTCCGCGCCGGGTTCACGCGCGCCGCCCTGGCGACGGCCGGGTGGAAGCGCGAAGAGGTCAGACACCGCGAACGCGCCGAGCAGATTCTAGACTTCCTCGACCTGCAGTCGGCCCGCGACCGCCGCGTCGGTGATCTGCCGCTGGGACGGCAGCGCATGGTCGAACTCGGGCGGGCGCTCGCGACCGACCCGGCCGTCGTGCTGCTAGACGAGCCGTCGTCGGGCATGACGGCGGACGAGAAAGAGGACCTGGTCTTCCGCATCAAAGACATCCGTGATGAGATGGGGATCACGGTCGTCCTCGTCGAGCACGACCTGAAACTCGTGATGGGGATTTCCGACCGGATCGCGGTGCTCGACTACGGCGTGAAGATCGCCGAGGGATCGCCGGCGGACGTGCAGCAGAATCCGGACGTCATCAAGGCGTATCTGGGAGACGTCGCGCCGTGAACGAAGCCGTCCCGATCCTCCGCGTGACCAACGTGGAGACGGCGTACTACGGCCGGCTGACCGTCCTGCGCGGTGTGTCGCTGCGCGTCGCCGCCGGCCAGGTCGTGGCTCTGCTGGGGAGCAACGGGGCGGGCAAAACGACGCTGCTGCGCACCATCATGGGCCTGATCCCCGACCAGCCCGAGAAGGGCAGCGTCGAGTTCACCGGCCGCCGCATCAACGGGTGGGACCCGGAGAACGTGGCCCGGCTGGGGATCGGCTACGTCCCGGAAGGACGCGGCATCTTTCCCGAACTCACCGTCGACGAGAATCTCGCGCTGGGCGCGTACACGCGGAGCGATGACATCCGGCCCGATCTGGAGCGGGTGACGACCCTGTTCCCGGTCCTGCGGGCGCGCCGCCGCCAGCTGGCGGGCACGATGTCCGGCGGCGAGCAGCAGATGCTGGCTATTGCACGGGCCCTGCTGATGCGGCCCCGCCTGCTGATGATGGACGAGCCCTCGCTGGGACTGGCGCCGCGGCTGGTGTCCGAAATTTTCGCGACGATCCGGCAGATCAACGCCGACGGCACCGCCATCCTGCTGGTCGAGCAGAACGCCCGCATGGCCCTATCGGTCGCACACTTCGGGTACGTGCTGGAGAGCGGGCGGCTGGTCCTGGAAGGGCCCAGCGAGGAACTCGCCGGCAACGCGAATGTCCAGGAACTCTACCTGGGGATCACGCAGGAACAGCCGGCGAAAGGATACCGGCGGTACAAGACCCGCCGGCGCTGGGCGTAAACCGGCTAGCGGTGGCCGGCCTCGGGCTTCCGGCGGCCGGCGAGTCGCTTGACCGTCTCGGCGGCGCGGCGGGCGCGGGTTTCAGGGCGTTTCGCGTCGGCGATCCACTGCACGTACTCGCGCTGGTGGGATCTGGCCAGCCGCTCGAATGCCGCCTTGGCGCGGGGTGCGCGGGCCATCGCATTCTTCAGTGCATCGGGCAGCGCAGCCACGCGGCTCAATCCCGGTACAGCTCGGCGATCGTGTCGGCGAACTTCTCCATGATCGCCTTGCGCTTCACTTTCATCGTGGGGGTGACCTCGCCGTCTTCCTGATAGAGCCGCTTAGGCAGCAGCGCAAACTTCTTCACCTGCTCCGGCGACGACAGCGTCTTATTCACCGCCTCGACCTCGGCCGTGATCAGTTTCCTCACCGGCGGGCTCTGCGAGAGGTCGGTAAACGTCGTGAACGGCACGCGGCGCTCCTGGGCCCACTTGGTGACGTTGTCCTCATCGATGACGATCAGCGCCGCGAGGTACTTCTTGCCGTCGCCGACGACCACGGCGTCGTTGATGAACGGGCTGAACTTCAGCTTATTTTCGATGTACTGGGGCGCGACGTTCTTGCCGTAGGCGTTGATGAAGATATCTTTCTTGCGGTCGGTGATGCGCAGGTTGCCGCCGGCGTCGAATTCGCCGATGTCCCCGCTGTGCAGCCAGCCGTCGACGATGGTGCTGGACGTTTGCTCGGAGTCCCGGAAGTACCCTGAAAAGACCCCCGGACTGCGGACGAGGATCTCCCCATCGGACGCCAGCTGCACATCAATCCCCGGCAGCGGCTTGCCGACCGTGCCGAGCCTGACGTCGCCCACCGGGTGGGCCGTGGTCAGTCCCGATCCCTCGGTCTGGCCGTAGATCTCGCGGATCTGGACGCCGAGACCCCAGAAGAAGCGCAGCACGTCGGGAGAGATCGGCGCCGCCGCGGACAGCGCGATATGCGTGCGGTCGAGGCCGATCCGGTTGCGCAGCGGGGCGAGCACCATGACGTGCGCGGCCCGGTAGGCGGCCCGGAGCCACCACGGCACCGGACGGCCCGCCAAGACCGCGTCGCCGTACGCCCGGCCGACGCGCACCGCCAGGGCGAAGACCACGCGCTTCACCCAATCGGCGTCGCGCATCGACAGGATGACGCCGGAATGGAGTTTCTCCCAGATCCGCGGGACGGCGAACACCAAGGTCGGCCGCACTTCGCGGAGATTCTGCGGCACCGTATCGAGGTTCTCGGCAAAATTCACCGTGTAGCCGCAGTACACCGCGATCGTCAGCGAGAAGGAGCGCTCGGCGATGTGCGCCAGCGGCAGGTAACTGAGCACCTCGTCGTGCGCGGCCGCCGGGATCACGTCGGGAACGGCGGAGCGGAGTTCCCACAGGATGTTGCGGCTGGTCAGCATGACGCCCTTCGGCGTGCCGGTTGTCCCCGATGTGTAGATGAGGTACATCACGTCGTCCGGCGCCGCGGCGGCCAGGCGGTCGTCGACGGCCTGGGGGTGGGCGCGGGCGTGCTGTTCACCGATGCGCAGGAATTCTCCGAACATGGAGACCTGCGGGTCGGCAAACGTCCGCAACCCTTCGGGGTCCATCACGATGATGCGCTCGAGATGCGGCAGCGCCGCGCGGAGCTCCAGGAGCTTGTCCAGCTGTTCCTCGCCCTCGACGATGATGAACCGGGACTCGGAGTGGGCCATGATGTACTGCACCTGCTCGGGGCTGCTCGTCGCGTAGATCCCGACGACCACGCCGCCGGCCGCCTGCGCGCCCACATCGGCGTAGAGCCATTCCGGACGGTTCTCGCCGATGATCGCCACGCGGTCGCCGCGCTCCAGCCCGAGGGCCAGCAGGGCATGGGCGACCCACCGCACGTTGCGGGCGTAGTCGTTCCACGAAATGCGCCGCCAGATCCCGAATTCTTTCTGGCGCATCGCCACACGGTCGGCCAGCCGCTCGGCCTGGGCGAAGAAGAGGGCGGGGAAGTTGTCGTGGGTCGCGACGCGTGGTTCGGTCAGGGCCATCGTGACTAATACCCTACACCGTCCGGACAGCGGCTCCTGTCGGCGTCGCTCGGGCGGGTGACGCGAACACCTGCCGGCAGGAGGGGACAGGCCCTGTACCAGGTACGGGGACTGTCCCCGGCCTTTCTGGTGACACTCATCCGTGGGACGCGAACACATGCCGGCAGGAGGTGACAGTCACCCGCCGGCAGCGGTGACAGTCACCGGGTTCCGGGGGTGACAGTCACCCGGACGGAGAACGTGAGTACAGCGGAGGAATCGCACATGCGCGACGCGGTCATCGTCGAAGCGGTGCGCACGCCGATCGGAAGACGCGGCGGGGCGTTGAGCGGCAGCCGGGCCGACGAGCTGCTGGCGTCGGTGCTCTCCGCCGCCGTCGAGCGGGCCGGCATCGACCCGCGCGCCGTCGACGACGTCATCGCCGGCTGCGTCACCCAGACCGGCGAGCAGGGCGCCAACGTCGCGCGGGTCGGGACGCTGCTGGCCGGGTTCCCCGTGGAAGTCGCAGCGACGTCGGTGAACCGCCAGTGCGGGAGCAGCCACCAGGCCATTCACTTCGCCAGTCAGGCCATCCGCAGCGGGGACGCCGACGTGGTGGTGGCCGCCGGGGTGGAGAGCATGAGCCGGGTGCCGCTGGGCTCGGATTACGGGCCGTGGCACCCCGAGCTGCTCGAGCGGTACCCGCTCGTCCACCAGGGACTCGCCGCCGAGATGCTGGCGCAGCAGTACAGGCTGACGCGCGACGAGTGCGACCGCTACAGCCTGGATAGCCACCACCGCGCCGCCCGCGCCACCGACGACGGCCGCTTCCGGCGCGAGATCCTGCCGCTCCGCGGCGCCGACGGCGTGGCGACGATCACCACCGACGAGGGCATCCGGACGGATACGTCCTTGGAGAAACTGGCCGCGCTGCCCCCCGCGTTCAAGCCCGACGGCCTGATCACCGCCGGGAACTCGAGCCAGATCAGCGACGGCGCAGCGGCAGTGCTCCTGATGAGCGACGCCGCGGCCGCATCGCTGGGCGTGCGTCCCCGGGCACGCATCGTCGCGCAGACGGTGGTCGGCAGCGATCCCGTCATCATGTTCACCGGCGTCGTGCCGGCGACGCGCCGGGTGCTGGATCGCGCGAACCTGCGCCTGGCCGACATCGATGTCGTCGAGATCAGCGAAGCCTTCGCGCCGGTCGTCTTAGCCTGGGCGGCGGACCTGGAACCGGACATGGCGCGCGTCAACCCCAACGGCGGAGGCATCGCGCTCGGCCATCCCGTCGGGGCGTCCGGGGCGCGCTTGATGACCACGCTGCTCCACGAACTCGCGCGCACCGGGGGCCGCTTCGGCCTGCAGGTGGTCTGCATCGGGTGGGGGATGGCCACGGCCACCGTGATCGAACGCCTGTAGCATGCAGGTTTCGCGCATCGAGATCCCCACGCCGTTTCCCGTCGGGCCGGTCAACGCCTACCTGCTCGACGGCGATCCGCTGACGCTGGTCGACACCGGGCCCAAGGGCGCGGCCAGCCAGGCGGCCATCGAATCGACGTTGGCGGCCGCCGGTCGCGGGATCGCCGACATCCGGCGGATCGTCCTCACGCACGGCCACACCGACCACTTCGGCCAAGCCGAGTCGATCCGGCAGCAGAGCGGAGCCGAGGTGTTCGCGCATCCCACGGAACGGCCGAAACTCACCGGCGAGCGCTGGGTCGCCGACCATCTGGTGACATTCTTCCGGGAAGCGGGCATGCCGGAGTCGTTCTTCCCCGCGTTCAGTCAGATGGTCAGCGCGTATCGCGTGTTCTTCGACCCCCTGCCCGCGGCCACGGCGCTGTCGGACGGTGACACGCTGCCGCTGGGCGATGAGCGGCTGCGCGTCCTGCACTGCCCCGGCCACTCCCAGGGCCACCTCTGCTTCTACCACGATGACGGCGTCCTGATCGCCGGAGACCTCCTGCTGGAGGAAGTCAGCCCGAATCCGATCGTCGAGTTCAGCCCGGACGGCCAGCGCCAGACGACGCTGCCGCAGTACCTGCACTCGCTGCGCCGCGTGCTGCTGTTGAACTGCGACCTCGCCTACCCGGGACACGGCGACCCCATCACGAACCCGGGCGGCCGGATCCGCGAACTCATCGCGCATCACGAGCAGCGCAAGGAAGAGATCGCCGCGCGGCTGAGCACCACGCCGAAGACCCTCGTCGCGCTCACGCATGACCTGTATCAGGGGTTGGACGACCTGAACCTGATGCTGGCCCTGTCCGAGGTCATCGGCCACCTCGACCTGCTGGCCGAAGAAAAACGCCTGGCCGTCTCGCGACGGGGCGGAAAACTCCTGTACCGCGGGAAATAGGTGACCACCCCTCCCTCCCCGAACACATCAGCCATGCCCGAGGGGGTCCAAGCACGCCGTGCCACGATCACCGGCCTGGGCGTCTACGTGCCGCCGGCGGTGCTCACCAACGACGACCTGGCCCGCCGGATCCACACGTCCGATGAGTGGATCACCACCCGCACCGGCATCAAGCGCCGCCACGTCGCGGGAGTCGATCAGGCCACCTCGGACCTGGGGATCCTCGCCGCGCGGGCGGCCCTCGACGATGCCGGTGTGGGTCCGGCCGAGCTCGACCTCATCATCGTCGGCACGGCGACGCCCGACAGCGTGTTTCCTTCGACGGCCTGCCTCATCCAGGAGCGCCTGGGCTCTCCGCAGGCGGGGGCGTACGACCTGCTGGCCGCCTGCAGCAGCTTCGTCTACGGTCTGAACACCGCGGCGCACCTGATCGCGGCCGGCACGATCACCACCGCCCTGGTCATCGGCGCAGAAACGCTGACCCGGCTGGTCGACTGGAACGACCGGCGGACCGCGGTGCTGATCGGAGACGGCGCGGCCGCCGCTGTCGTGCAGCCGTCATCGGGGGAAGCGGGCCTGTACAGCACGGTCGTGGGCGCGGACGGCGCGGCGGGCGACATGATCAAGCTCCCCGCGGGCGGCTCCCGCATTCCCATGACCTCCGACGCGATCGAGCGCAACCTGCACCGCGCATACATGGATGGGCAGGCGGTCTTCAAACTGGCCGTGCGGACGATCCCGACGGTCATCCGCACCGTGGTCGGCCAGGCCGGCTGGACGCTGGCGGACATCGACCTCGTCGTGCCGCACCAGGCCAACCTGCGCATCATCGACGCCATGGCGGACCAGTTGAAACTGCCGTTGGACCGGTTCTTCGTGAACATCGAGGAGTACGGCAACACGTCGGCGGCGAGCGTGCCGCTGGCCCTGTACGAGGCCCGGCAGGCCGGACGGCTCGCCGACGGGAATCGGATCGTCATGGCGGCCTTCGGCGGCGGGTTCACCTACGCGGCCTGCACCATGCGGTGGGGGAGGTAACACGGCGATGGGTGCGTTGAAGTTCGTCCTGTTCTTGGCGGCGGCGCTCTTCCTGTTCTGGCGGACGTTCGGCGTCGAGCGCGAGCCGGGGCGGCGGGAGCCGACCTGGCGATTCCGGGGCTCGCGATCGTTTGTCGGCGGGCTGATCGTGTTCCTCGCCATCAACGTCCTGCTGCTGGGCTTCGGCCAGGTCCCGGCCGGGGCACGGGGGGTGGTCCTGCGGTTCGGGGCCATCACCGGCGACGTCAAAGGCGAAGGCATTTACTTCATTACGCCGTGGGTCGAGACCGTGGAGGTCATGTCGGTGCAGACCGAGGCGTACGAAGCCGAGTCGGCGGCCGCGTCATTCGACCTCCAGGACGTCCGCACGAAGGTCACGCTCAACTACTCGCTGGATCCCGCCGGCGTCGCCACCGTCTACCAAACGCTGCGGCGGGAGTTCGTGACCCGCATCATCAAACCGGCCGTGCAGGAAGCGGTGAAGGCCTCCACGGCCAAGTTCAAAGCCGACGAACTGATCACCCGGCGCGAGACCGTGCGCGAGCAGATCCAGCGCGTGCTCGATGAACGCCTGAACAAGCACGGCATCCGCGTCGACGCGGTCAGCATCACCGACTTCTCGTTCAGCGAGGAATTCACCAAGGCCATCGAGGCCAAGGTCACGGCAACGCAGCGCGCCCTGGAGGCGCAGCAGAACCTGGAGCGCGTGAAGTTCGAAGCACAGCAGGCGATTGAGCGGGCCAAGGCCGAAGCGGAAGCGCTGCGGCTGCAGCGGCAGAACGTCACCGCGGAACTGGTCGAGCTGCGGCGGATCGAAGCGCAGATGAAGGCAATCGAGAAGTGGAACGGGCAGATGCCCCAGTTCGTCGGCGCGGGCGGCCCCGTACCGATCCTGGACCTGTTCAATACGAAGGGCCGCTGACGCCGGGCGACTGGACTCCACGGCACCTTCGCACGCTGGCGGCCGTCTGCGACGCGCTGCTCCCCGACGGCGAGGAATGGTGGCGCGCGTCGGTCGTGCCGCGTCTTGTCGATCTGTTTGACCGGCAGCCCGACCCGGGCCCCATCCGCCGCCTGCGGATGCTGCTGTCCGCCATGGAGTGGCCGGTGGGCGGGCTGCTGCTTGTCGGCCTCCCCCGCGGGTTCTCATCGTTGAACCGGCCGCAGCGCGAGGCGTACCTGCGCCGGATGGCCGTCCACCGGCTGGGACCGGTCCGCACCGGGTTTCAGGCCCTCAAACGCGGCGCGGCCGTACTCTACTACGCCGACGCGCCGGCCGGGGGCGCGAATCCGGTCTGGCCGGCGCTCGCGTATCCCGGCCCCCTCACGCCCGGGCCGTCACCGCCGTCGCCGATTATGCCGCTGGCGATCGACGGCGACGGAATGCTGGACTGCGACGTGGTCGTCGTCGGGTCCGGCGCGGGCGGCGGAGTCGCGGCGGGCGAACTCGCGTCGGCCGGGCTGGACGTGATCGTGTTGGAGAAAGGCGGCTTCCACCCTCCGGCGGACTTCACCCAGCGCGAGATCGAGATGTACCGCCGGCTCTACCTCGACGGCGCATCCACCGCCACCGCCGATCAGGGAGTCGCCATCCTGGCGGGCTCGTGCGTGGGGGGTGGTACGGTGGTGAACTACACCACGAGTTTCCCCACGCCCGACGCGGTGCGCGCGCAGTGGGCCGCCAGCAGCGGGGTGGACCTCTTCACCGGATCCGAGTTCAGCGCAGCGCTGGACGCCGTGAGTACACGGCTGTCGGTGAACCGCGACCACAACCGGCCGAGCCGGCGCGATGCGATCATGACCGACGGCCTCCGCGCACTGGGCTGGCACGTCGAGTCGATGCCTCGCAACGTCGGCGGCTGTCCGCAGGATGACGCCTGCGGCTACTGCGGCCTGGGGTGTGTGCGAGGGGCGAAACGCTCGATGCTGGCGACCTACCTGCCCGACGCGGCCGCCGCCGGCGCCCGCATCATTGCGGACTGCGCGGCCGACCGTGTCGTGATTGACGGAGGACGGGCCCGCGGCGTGGTCGCCCGCACGACCCGCGGCCACCGGGTGACGGTGCGGGCTCGTGCCGTGGTCGCCGCGGCGGGAGCGCTCCACACGCCGGCGCTGCTCCTGCGGTCCGGGGTGTCCGAGCCGGTCGGGCGTCATCTGTTCCTGCATCCGGCAACGGCCGTGTTCGGCCACTTTCGCGACAAAGTCCGGCCGTGGACCGGCACGCTGCAGGCGTACTTCTCGGATCAGTTCGCCGACCTCGATGGCGGCTACGGCGTGAAGTTCGAAACGATCCCGCTCCATCCATCATTTCTGGCACTGGCGGGCCCCTGGGACGGCGGCGGCCAGTTCGATGCGGTCATGCGGGGACTCGCGCACACGTCGTTCATCGGCATCCTGCCGCGCGACCGCGGCAGCGGATCCGTCACGATCACGCGGGCGGGTGTGCCGGTCATCGACTACACCGTCTCCCCGTACGACCGGCAGCACCTCCGGCGCGGGCTGGCCGGCGCGGCGGACGTCCTGCTCGCCGCGGGAGCCGAGGAGCTCTTTACGATCCAAAACCGCCCGACCGGGTACAGCCGCACCGGCGGCCGGCCGCTGCGCGCGTGGCTCGACGAGGTCGACCGGATCGGGTACGGACCGAATCAGATGATGTACTTTTCCTTCCATCAAATGGGCACGTGCCGGATGGGCACCCAGCGGCGCGACGCGGTGACCAACGGCGACGGGGAAGTGTACGGGGTGGCGGACCTGTTCGTCGCCGACGGCAGCCTGTTTCCGAGCGCGTCGGGGGTGAACCCGATGCTCACGATCGCCGCCCTGGCGTCCTGCGTGGCCCGGCGGGTCCGCGACCGGCTCTCAGCGCACTGACGGCTGCGCCAGCCGGTGCATCAGCACACCCAGCGGGGCGATCTCGACGGGCACCCCGCCGCGGAACGCGATCGCCTGTCCCGAGAACGGCGAGAGGCGCTCGCCGGGCAGGATGATCCCCACGAGGTTCATCGGATCGGCGGCGGAGACCACGACCGTGTCGGTCTCCTCGCGCATCCGGCGGACCGCCCGCAGCGCGTCAACGGCTTCCGGCAGGGCGAACTGCTCACCCACGAACCCGGCGACGAACCGGCCGCCGCGAATGTCGCCACGCGCCTCCCAGCGCCGGTAGATCGGCAGCAGCGTGCGCCACGGCGGGGCGATCCGTTCCCGCGCCAGCAACTCGCGGAACACCACACCATAGCGGCGCAGCAGTTGCCGGGCGATCGCCTCCTCGCGCTCGTCCCGATTGGCCTCAACCGGCGGCTGCCACAGCGCCCACCGGCCGACGGGTAGCGATCTCCGGTGCGGCACCGCGCCGACCTGGCCTGCGCCCCGGCGAAGGGCCTGCGTGCGCAGCCGCCGGCGCGCCCGCTCGCGGATACTGGAGTGCAGCAGCTGGCGCAGTCCGGCGACGCCGTCGCCGCTGACCGCGCCGCGCGACACCAATTCCCACAGCGCCTCCTCCACCTCCGACGGCATCCGCCGGACGGCCTTGATGATGTCGGGCATGAATGAGGCACCGCGCAGTTCGAGATACTGGGCGACCTCGCGGGCAGCAGACGATAGTCCGTCCGGCAGCCCTGTACCACTCACTTCGTTTGGGTACAGGGCGCGCGTCCCTCCGCCGATATCTCTTGTCAGGAAGAACGGCAGATCGTCGCGCAGCACGAACGCCAGCGGCGAACTGCGGCCGGGGACCTGGCGTCTCCGGGTCCGCCGCGGTTCGCCCGAGTCGGACTCCTCCGGTTCGGCGGGGCCGTGTGCCGTCAGCCGCCCCCACGTCACCACGCCCGACAGCGTGAGGTACTCCAGATCCGCGGGATCATACAGGCGCACGCGCCCGGGGAGGATGTGCTCCTCCCACGAGGGGGCCGGTAGTTCGAGCCCCTGCAGCTGCTTGATGATGGCCAGCACGCCGTCGCGGCCGTGGAGCTGGGTTTGCGGCTGCACGTGCTGCCAGCGCAGCAGAAAGCGCATCAGGTCGGCCGGTTCGACCGCTTCGATCTCGCGGCGCAGCCGTCCGATGGTCAACCGGTGGATGCGCGACAGCAGCCGGCGCTCGCACCACTCGACGTCCGCTCCGTCCGTGGTCTGGTAGCCCCCGGCGGGAGTAAAGCGGCCGCGCAGCACCAGACCCGACCCTTCCAGCGCCGCCAGGGCCATGTCGACGTCGGAGCGGGGCAGCCCAAGCCGGTCGGCCAGGGCGGCGGCGGTGATGGGGCCGGTGCAGTACATCCACCCCTGCACGATGGAACGGATCGCGTCGTCGCCTGACGGGTCGACGAGTCCTCGATCCCCGGGCAGCGGGGCGAGCGGCGGCGTGAAACGGGCCGCCGGGATCGCCGCGGTCACCACGCTGACCCGCTCCGCGGCGACCAGCGCGCGCTGGACGGTGCCGCGTTCATCTGGCCAGGCGGCCACAGTGGCCCGGCCGGCGGCGATCAGGTCATCGACAAGGGTCGCCCAGGGTTCCGTGTCGGCCACGGGCAGCACGCCGACAGAGAGCAGGTGGTCGTGCAATTCATCCGCGTTGCGCACGTCCGGCCCCGCCTGGGCGCGGACCTCCTCGATCGCGGCCTGATCCAGCGCCCCGACTCCTTTGGCGAGATCGGGATCCGTCCGCCGCAGGGTCACGGCACGGGCGCGGCGCTCTTCCAGCGGGGCGTCGTCGAGGAACGCGTAGGGGTTGGCATTGAGGATCTCATGCGACATCGCCGAGGGAACAGGCGTTTCGACCGCCACGGTGCGAATGCCGCCCCCCTCGATGCGCCGCGCGATGTCGATCAGACCCTCGAGGTCCATCGCCTCGTGCAGGCAGTTGAGGATCGTCTCGTTGACCAGCGGGTGGTCGGGCGGGATGACCGGACCGGCGCGGTTGTCCTGACACTGCACCTGCTCGGGGAACACCGCGGCCAGCAGATCCTCCGCGCGCATCCGCTGGATGGGCATCGGGACCTTCCGGCCGCCGGCAAACCGCAGCACGGCCAAGAACCGGTTCGCGTTCCACCGCCAGCGGTTGGTGAACATCGGCGACGCCAGCAGGGCCTGGATGAGGTCGTCACGCGCGGTCTGCGACCGGACGAACGCGAACGCGCTGCCCAGGGGGAAACTGTGCTGCTCGCCCAGCGACAGGACCACGCCGTCGTCGGTCGCCGCCGCCTGCAACTCAAAGTCAAACGTGACGCAGAAGCGCTTGCGGATGGCCAGCCCCCACGCCCGGTTGATCCGCCCGCCGAACGGCGTATGCAGCACCAGCTGCATGCCGCCGGCCTCGTCGAAGAAGCGTTCGGCGACGATGGTGTCCTGGGTGGGCACGGTCCCCAGGACGGCGACGGTCTCCTGGATGTAGGCCACCAACTGCTCGGCCCCGGCGCGGTCCATGCCGGTGTGCGCCACGAGCCAGGTCAGGGTGGCCTCCGGATCGGCGAGCCCGTTGTAGATCCGTGCGCGCAGCGCCGACACCGACTGCGACAGTTCGCCCGTGCGCGGCGGCGCTTCGCCCACCCAGAACGGCACCGACGGCGGCAGCCCGTGGGCATTTTCGACGCGCACACGCCCGGCCTCGAGCCGCCGGATCTTCCACGACGTGTTGCCGAGCAAGAAGATGTCGCCGGCCTGGCTCTCGATCGCGAAATCCTCGTTGACCTTCCCGACGAACGTCCCGGTCGGCTCCTCGATGACGTCGTAATCGGCGGTATCGGGAATGGCGCCGCCGGAGGTGATGGCGGCCAGCCGCGCGCCGCGGCGGCCGCGCAGGACTCGGTTGACCCGGTCATGGTGCACAAAGGCCCCCGCCCGGCCGCGGCGGCTGGAGACGCCTTCCGACAGCATGCCGACCACCTGGTCGAATTCGCCGCGGGTGAGATCGCGGTACGGATAGGCGCGCCGGACCAGGTCCCATAACTCGTCTTCGGCAATCTCTCCCGACGCGGTCATCGCCACGATCTGCTGGGCGAGGATGTCCAGCGGCTTCTCCGGGATCAGCACGCGGTCCAGCTCACCGGCGCGCGCGGCCATCACCGCGGCCGCCGACTGCAGCAACTCATCGCGGGTGAGGGGGAAGATGATGCCCTTGGGGACGGCGCCCAGCCAGTGGCCGGAGCGGCCGATCCGCTGCAGCAGTGTGGCGATCGCCCGCGGCGCGCCGAGATGGCAGACCAGGTCGACATGGCCGATGTCGATGCCCAGTTCCAGCGACGCGGTGGCGACGACGACCGGGATCTCGCCCGTCTTCAGCTTCTGCTCGGTGTCCAGCCGCGTGCGTTTGGACAGGCTGCCGTGATGCGCCGCCACCGTCCCCTCACCCAGCCGCGTGGTGAGCTGGTGCGCCACGCGCTCGGCGAGGCGGCGGGTGTTGACAAAGATCAAGGTCGTGCGGTGTTCGCGAACGAGCGCGGCCAGGCGGTCGTAGACTTCGGCCCACAACTCGTGCGTCGTGATCGGACCCAGGGGCTGACCGGGGACCTCGATCGACAGGTCCCACTCCCGGCGGTGGCCGACGTCGACGACGGCACAGTCCGGCGCGCCCTGCGCGCCGACCCGCGCCGCACCGGTGAGCAGACGGGCGATCTCCCCGATCGGCTTCTGGGTTGCGCTCAGCCCGATGCGCTGGCAGCGAACGCCGGTGAGGGCATCGAGGCGCTCCAGCGACAGGGCGAGGTGCGATCCGCGTTTGTCGCCGGCGACGGCGTGGATCTCGTCGACGATGACCGTGCGCACGGTGCGCAGAAACTGCCGGCTGCGTTCGGCGGTCAGCAGGATGTACAGCGATTCGGGTGTGGTGATAAGGATGTGCGGCGGCCGCCGGATCATCAGGGTGCGCTCGCGGGCCGGCGTATCGCCCGACCGCACGAGCACATGGATCTCCGGCAGGTCGACGCCCTCGGCCGCGGCGCGCTCGCGGATTTCCCGCAGCGGCTGCTGGAGGTTCTTCTGGATGTCGTTGCCCAGGGCTTTCAGCGGCGAGATGTACAGGACGGTCGTCCGGTCCGGCAGCGGCGCCGACGCGCCTTCGGCCAGCAACTGGTTGATGGACCAGAGAAATGCCGCGAGCGTCTTGCCCGAACCGGTCGGCGCGGCAATCAGTGTGTCCCGCCCTTCGGCGATGCGGGCCCACCCCTGGACCTGCGGGGCGGTGGGCTCACCGAGCCGGTCGGCGAACCATCGGGCAATCTGGGGGTGAAAGTCCGTCAGCGCCATCGGTCACCGTCTGGGAGTGGTCCTTCTATTGTGAGACTGTTCGGTCAAGCGTGTCTAGAACGCGGACTCCCGGTCGAGGATGCCCAGGGCGCGGGCCCGGCGCTCGGCCAGGGTAAAGACGGCCAGGCCGATGGCCATCCAGACCGCGGTCGAAACGGCCAGCAGCACCAGCACCTGCGCATCGCTGGCCCACGCGAATGACCGCAGCGTCCCCGAGCCCAGCAGGCCCCGGCGCATCGCCTCCAGCCACCACGTCAGGGGGATCCCCTGCGTGACGGTCTGCAGGAATCCGGGCAGCACGGCGACGG
>DATDQT010000032.1:0-2251 GCA_035292085.1 bacterium | reverse complement strand
GCGGCTGAGGATCTCCGTCCCGATCCGTCCGCCGCCAACGACGACCAGCGCCCCCCGTTCAGGCGAAACCGATTGTGCAACCACGGTCATCGGAGCGATCACCAGCGCGAAGGTTGCCGAAACAATCCGTGTGATCATAGGATGGCAGTTTCTCTCAAGTCTCCCATCTCCCATCTCCCATCCGGTTCACATCACCGGGCCCAGAATCCGATCGAGTTCGGCTTTTATTGCGTCAAGCTCTTTTCGTAACACCGCATAACGAGCAAGCGCGTCCCGCCCGATCTTCTGGTCTCCGCCGCTGGTCATCCCGGCCAGGTAGCTGATGTGCTGCTGGATGCCCGGCTTGCCGTACCGCACCGGCTCCGTCTCCACCTTGGCGGCAACAGCCTGAACCCTGGCAAGCGTGTCCGCCGCGGCACCGCTCGCATTCTGCAGGCGCGAGGCCGCGCCCTGAATTCTCTGCCGCACGCGCCCCACCTCGGCGACCATCTCCCGCATCCGCAGGTTGTGATCAAACTGCTCCTTGAGGTCCGCTACCGTCATGCCCTCGGCGGCAAGGCGCGGGTCGATCAAGACGGTCAATGGCGTGGTCATGGTGTCGCGGCCAATCGCCAGGCGCGCGGTGTACCGGCCTGGCGGCGCGGCCAGTGAGGAGGAATGCCGCCCGTCCCAGACGAACCGGTTGTGCCCAGCAACCTTCGTGACCCGGCTTGGCGGCGGTCCGCCGCGACCGCGACCGGAGGGCATGTCCGGATCCTGCTGGGCAGCACCGCCGCGTCCGCCCCGGCCGCCACGCCCGGCGCCGCCAACCGGCGTTTCGCTGTTGTACGAGTTCACCATCGCACCGGCCGCGTCGAGGATGTCTATCCGAACTGGAGTCTCCGTCGGCAGGTAGTATTCGACCATTGGGCCGAGGATGTCGGCGCCATCGCGCGTCCGGTAGCCGTCGCGTGCCCGGTACAGGTGGGCGCTGCTAGCGGTGATCTGCGGCGTGAGCTGGTGCAGTGACGTCAGGTTGTCGAGGATCCAGACGGCGCGGCCCTGCGTCGCCACGATCAGGTCCTTGTGGAACACCCGGATGTCGTTGATCGGCACGTTAGGCACGTTCTGGTTGAACGGCTGCCAGTGCGCGCCATTGTCGAAGGAGATGAACAGCCCGAATTCCGTGCCGGCGTAGAGCAGCCCCTCCCGGTCCGGGTCCTCGCGCACGACGCGCGTCGGCCAGTCGGCCGGGATCCCGTTCTTGCCGTCGGTCAACCGGGTCCAGGTGCGGCCGTAATCGTCGGTGCGATAGATGTACGGCGCGTAATCGCCTAACAGGTACCGGTAGACCGCGAAGTACGCCGAACCGCGGCGATGCGGCGACGCATCGATCCACGCCACCCGGCCGCCTGGCTGCAGGTCCTTCGGCGTGACGTTGGTCCAGCTCTTCCCGTGGTCACGCGTTACATGAAACGGACCGTCGTTGGCGCCCGTCCAGATCACCCCCGCTTCGTGCGGTGACTCGGTGATCGCGTACAGGGTGCTGTAGAACTCCTCACCCGTGACGTCGCGCGTGATCGGCTCGCCGCTCGCGCCCTGCGCGTGTGGCGGGTTCCAGGTCAGGTCAGGCGAGATCGTCTCCCACGTCACGCCCTTGTCGCGCGTGCGGTGCAGGTGCTGCGATCCGTAATAGAGGATGTCCGGATCGTGCGGCGACGTCGCCATTGGAGTCGTGCGCTGGAAGCGCAGGATGAGATCCCGCGCCGCATTCCCGTACAGTGACTGGCCGCCGATCCAGTAGCTCCTGGTCTGGCCGGTGGCCATGCTCATGTACTCGTACTGCCCCTTGCAGTTGCCGTACACGATGTTCGGATCTCTCGGATGCGGGATGATCGGACCGGTCTCGCATCCGGGCCCGCCGCGCCATGCGGTGAGATCGAATGGCGTGGCGATGCTCGACATGATCGTCGTCGAGTTGTCCTGCTGCGCCCCGTAGAGCTTGTAGGGGAAGGCGTTGTCAGTCCAGACGCCGTAGATCTCGGATGTGACCTGGTTCATCTGTGTAGACCACGTCCGACCACCGTCGAAGGAGACGTTCGCGCCGCCGTCATTCGACTGGATCATCGTATTCCCGTCGTTCGGGTTGATCCAGATGTCGTGGTTGTCCCCGTGCGGCGTGCGAAGAGACACCATCGTGCGGCCGCCATCCGTCGACTTGAAGAAGCCCTCGGCGCCGGCGTACACGACGTCGGCGTTGGTGGGGTCGGCG
>DATDQT010000031.1:0-2858 GCA_035292085.1 bacterium | reverse complement strand
CAGCTCGACGATGACCCGCGCACTGCCCTCGCTCCGGACCTGCGAGCGGATGCGCTGGAGCGCGGCAGGATCCTGCTGGGCGCCGGCCGGCAGCGGGGTGAGGGCGCCGAGCGTCAGGAGGAGGGAGAGAAGCAGGCGGTTCATGACTGCGGGAACCGCTTCGCATCGGGCAGGACTCGCACCACGAGATCGCCCGCCGCGTCGAGCCGAGCCAAGGCGTCGGCGCCGATCTCGAGCGCCATGAAGGGCAGCCCGTCATACTGGTGAGAGATCGAGAACTTGGTCCCCGCCAGCCTGGCAAGGAGAGCCACCTGCGTCGTGGCGATCACCTTGCGCTGGGCTTCCACAGCCAGGGGGCCGGGCAGCTGGCCCTCTGGCGTGAAGGGGGGTGTGATGCGGAGCTCGATGATGACACGGACTTGGCCTGCGCTCGCGGCGGTGCGGACGGTGGGGTCAACGGTGGGGTCAATCATGGGCAGGGGCCCGCCGCCTGCGATCCCGGGCGTCCCAGCGCACTGGGCAAGCATCAGCAAGGACGCGAGCAGGATTCCTGCCACGCGGGCCGCACCGGCCCACCGGGTGGGGCCGATGGACCTTGGGTTATCGTGAGACCTCGTAAGGCCCATATCTTCGGGATCATACCCCTGACTTGCGCATCTCAACCACCACTTCTAGTCGGCTCGAATTGTCGGGGAGTGGAAGTCGGTGGTGGTTGCTTGGGGTCCCACTTCAAGGACTGCTCAAGCCCGGACGTGACGTCGCGCATCTCGTTGGTTCCGCGCGTGGCGTCAAGAGCCGTGCCACCTACCCCTCACGGCGGCTGCCGGCCAGACTCGAGTCAGCGGCCGGGCGTTCATTGCTTGTATGGTGTGAGGGTGAAGGTCGGTGTGACGGTCTTGGCGGTCGTCATGGTCACCACGCAGGAGCCGGTGCTGTTGCCCGTGCCGCTGCTGGTCCCGCTGCCGGTCCCGGCCTTGGTGACCGTGAGACTCACGGCCTGCGACTCGTTGAACGTGGCTGTCACAATCATCGTGGAGGTCAGGGTCAGCGTGCAGGTGCCTGTGCTCGTGTAACCGCCACTGCTCCAGCCGGCGAATGTGGAGCCCGTCGCCTGTGTGGCGGTCTGAGTCACCGTGGTGCCGCTGGCGAGGGTACCCGACCAGTTCATGCCGCACATGATCTCGGATGCCGCACCTATCAGTGTCGGCGCACTCACTACTATGCCGCTGCCGGGGCCCATCTTCACCACCGCGAGACCGGCGGTCGGTTGGAATCGCCGGGAACACGCCGTGTTGGAGTAATCGGAGTATCCGGTTGGATTGAAGACCCGGACACGATAGCAATAGGAGGCCGCATCGGTCAGGGTGGGATCCACGTATGAGGTGACCCCGGCTCCCGTTATGGCGATCTCTGTAAACGCCCCGTGCCGCCCGTGCTTTTCTCCACCGAGAATCCGGTTGCATCGACGGCATTATTGATCCACGTCAAGGTGAGCTGGGCTGCGATGGCTTCAGTGGGCCCTCGGCCGAATCGCCCGGGCCAGGGGCGCCCTACGAGGGCGCCCGCACCCTGCTCGACCTGGCCGTGATTGCCAACGCATCGAGCGGCAGGATGCGGCGGCGACCCATCTGGCTGCAGCGCAGAGGGCGTTCAGCGATCTGAAGGTCCCCTTCTATGCCACCCGCGCGGCGAAGCTGGCCGACAACCTGCAGGGAGCGGCTCAAGCCTCACTCGAACTCGAGAAGGGCGTCTAGAAGCTCCCGACCAAGCTGAAATACAGTTGGTTCTGCGTGTAACTTCCCGTCAGCCCGGCAGGGGAGATCCCCTGACGCGTCGCAACGCCGTGCGGCTCGCCACGTCCGCGAAGTGGTCAGCGGGCCTCCAGTACCTGGCGAACCAGTCGCAGCAGCTCGATGAGGGTAAAGGGCTTCCGCAGCACGGGCAGTCCCGTCTCCTTCAGAAAACGATGCAGCTCGGACGATCCCGTGCTTCCAGTGATGAAAATGATCCTCTCGGACAGGCGGTTCAATTGCTGCGTCAGCGCCAGATAGAGGCCGATGCCGTTCAGCTGCGGCATCTGGAGATCGCTCAGGATGAGGTCGTAGTGCTGGTACTGGATCTTCTCCAGCGCCGCCACGCCGTTCGGGGCGCTGTCCAGCCGATACCCCTCCCTCGTCAGCGTGTCCACGATGAGTTGTGTGACCAAGGGATCATCGTCGACCACCAGGATGTGCGGCTGAGAATCTGGGGCCGGTGCAGGGGATTGGCTCGTCGGCATATAAGTGTCTCTCTTCCTTACAAGGAGCAAGGAAGAGGCCACTTCTTCCGCGCCGTGAAATCGGGTACTTCCTGGGTGTGGGAGGTTCCTGCCCCCTAAAATTGTCGGTCGATGCGCGAAAACGGGGGGACGCGGAAGGGCCGACACCCATGTCTACTGCGGCGCCAAGGGCTGGGCGCATCTGGCGGCCGTCATCGACCGCGCCACCGCGGCCGGGCACGGATGAACTGGATGCTTATCTTCGGCTTGGCGGTCTACAACCTGGTCCGCATCCGCAATCCGGCCGAGGTGACGGGATGAACCGGCAGGCTGCGCCGGAACGTCCGCGCCGCCATTCGAGGCGGCAAGCGACACGCGTCAAGTCCGACGCCCTCCAAAACACTTTGGCGACCGCAAACTCGCTTCTTTCACTCGATCTTTCAGCATCCTGCTAGTAGCCGCGCTCGCGGTCGGCGACGTAGCGGAGCGTGCGACCGGCGAGGTAGCGGCGAAGGTTGTCGTCGAAGATGGGGGCGATCTCGCCCGGGGTGCTCGGTCCGGAGATGTGCGGCGTGACCACCACGTTGCCGAATTCCCACAG
>DATDQT010000030.1:0-3148 GCA_035292085.1 bacterium | reverse complement strand
CGGCCGTGAAGAGCCTGACGGCGGCTGGCACCTACGCAGGCTGGGATACGTCGCATGTGGAGGTGCCGGTTGATTTCTACGGACAGGCGCCGAACCAGTTCACGACGATCGTGCACCGCAAGGAAGGAAACAACATCTGGGTGTTCAATGGCACGAACGCCTGGTTTGCCGGTGTCGATGCGGCGGTCGCGGACTTCACGCTGAACTACACAGGCGGCAACCTGACCGGCGCCCGGATCGATGCCATGGTCCAGCTGGCGCCGCAGGCGATTCAGAAGGCGTATGCACGCTGGCAAGTGAGTGAGGACCTGGTCGGCGACGAACCGGTGACGGTGCTGCAGGGGACCAATCAGGGTGAGACGCCGGTGCACCTGTTTTTCAACGATGCGGGTCTGATGGTGCGCCTCGTGCGCTGGAACGATACGGCCGTCGGGCCGGTGCCAACGCAGTTCGATTTCTCCGACTACCGCGAGGTCGGTGGAATCCGGAAGCCGTTCCAGTGGGTACGGGCGTGGACGAACAACCGCGTCGTGTTCAAGTTGAAGGACGTTCGGCTGAATGCCCCGGTCGACGCGGCGCGCTTCGTGAGACCGGCGCCAGTTGCGCCGAATTAGCCGGCATTTCGTTGCCGCTTGCGCCCGTTGATGGGGTTGTCGGAACCTTGACTCAGGGGTAACCTTACTGTACTTTCGCGCGGTATTCGTAGGTCGCCCGCAATTTTCAGGAGGCATTGGCGATGAAGTACAAGCTTGGTGGGGCAATGGTCCTGTGCTGCTTGCTGCCGTGGACCGGATCGGTGTCGGCACATCACGCGCTGCAGGCGCAGTTCGATACCGAGAAGACGCTCAGTTTGAAGGGAGAGCTGGCGCGCATCGAGTGGATCAATCCCCATGCCTATTTCTGGTTCGACGTCAAGGATGAAGCCGGCAAGGTGACGCAGTGGGGTGCTGAAACCGTCGGTCCAGCGGCGCTTCGTCAGGCGGGGTTCCTCCGCGGACCTGCGTCATTCAGGGTGGGCGAGACCTACACCTTCGAAGGGTTTGCCGCCAAGGACGGCGGCTCGAGAATCTTCACCTCGGCGATTCTTTTCCCCGATGGCCGGAAGGTTCAGATCTGGTTCGGCGATCAGAACGCACAAGGCGGCCCGCCGCCCGGGCGCCAGTAGAGGCACTCAGGCGAAAAGGAGCATCGCGTCATGAAGCAGCGGTTCGTCATGGGCAGCGTCGGGGCGGCGGCAGCCGCGATCCTGCTGACCTCCGCGGATCTCTCCGCCCAGTTCGGACAGGCGGCCCCGTCAGCGGCCGCGCTCAAGGAAGCGGCGGCGGCGCCGACGCCGAAACGGCCGAACGGGGTTCCGGATTTCGGCGGGATCTGGGTGGCCACGCGGCGGCGGGGCGACAACGTGCCGGCGGCGCTCGACCGCGACACCGGCAGCTTCAGCAACCTCCTCCGCAGCCGGACCGGCAGCCCGGTGGACTTCGAGCGCGACTCCGGTGTCCGCCAGCGTGTAGTGCCGAGGGAGGCGCGGCCCTGGTACAAACCTCAGTACTGGGAGCGTGTGCAGTTCAACGACGTGCACGGGCATTCGCTGCTGGCGCCCGACCCGGAGTTCCAGTGCATGCCCGAGGGGGTCCCCCGCATCGGCCCGCCGCAGGAGATCCTCCAGACCGACAGGCAGATGGTCTTCCTGTATCCGCTGCATCTCCGCCGCATTTATATCGATGGTCGCCCACACCCGCCGGAAGACCAGTGGCTCGGCACCTGGTTCGGACATTCGGTGGGGAGCTGGGAGGGAGACACGCTGGTGATCTCCACGGTTGATTTCAATGGCCTCGAGTGGCTTGGCTGGCCCGGCTGGATCACCAGTCCGGACAAGCGCGTCACCGAACGCATGCGCCGCGTCGGCAACACGCTCACATGGGAAGCCACCGTCGAGGACTCGATCCTGATGCGGCCGTGGCAGACCGGCCCGCAGCGGCGGCTGTTGAACACCGATCCCCAGGCGGAAATCGAGGAACCGCTGCCCTGTGTGGAACGGGATCTGGGCCACATCGTGACGCGGGAGCGAGGCTAGGATGCGAACGTACGCCGTCGCAATTGGGGTGGCGCTGACACTGGCGGCGCCGACGGACGGTGCGCAGCAGGCGACCGACCTCAAGAAGGTCCTCTACAGCATGGCCAACAGCCTGGGCATGCTACGGACCCTCCGGGAGCTGGACTCCGTGATGACCGTCGAGCTCTGGGGCAGCGGCACGGTGCGCGAGGTCGGTCCCAAGAGCGTGGGCCCGGCCGTGCAGGTCAAGAGCTACTACGTGCAGCTGGCGTACGATTTCCCGGGGATGCGCGTGGACATGACGCGCGCCTCCGGTGAGCGCGAGATTCAGGTCGTCAGCGGGAAATTCGCCTGGAACGAGATCGAGAAGATCGGCGGCGGGCTCGAACCGGGGTGGGGCAGCGCCGTCCCGGCCATGGATGCGGTGGCCGATCGGCTCCTGCGGCTGTGGACGACGCCATTCGGTGTCGTGAAGGCGGCCACTGCGGCGGGCGAAAGAGTGAAGCTCACGGTCGAGAACGGCGCCACCGTGGTGACGTTCCCGCTCATCAGCGCACCACAGCCTGGAGAAACGGTGAACATGGTGGTTGGCGAGCTGGAGGGCACGCCGGTCAAGGTGACGCTGGATGCCAACTCCAGGCCTGCCCGCGTCGAGGTACGGTACCGCGACCGGATGTACGTCACGAGCTATTCGGGTTATGGCGATCTCAACGAGAGCGACTACAAGGCCGACATCTACTTCCCGGCCCGCGTTGTGCGGACCGTGGACGGCCAGACGGTCCTCGACCTGACGATCGAGAAGACGAACACCTATAACCCGTACGTCATCATGCCGGTCCCGCCGAACGTCCAGAAGGTGGCCGGCAAGTAAGGGATTACGGCCGTAGCGAAAAAATCCGCGTAAAGGCGCCTCGAATCTACAATTCGCGGCGCCTTTTCCTTTTGGGACAAACCTGTTGACGCGAAATGATAATGTCCCCTCGCGAGCGAAATAGAAATGTCCCCTAAGCTGGTGACCTTAAAGGGGGTCATCACTGGGAAGGACATGGATGAGCGGGCGAGAGTTGACACGGGTGGAGGTGTTGAGCCGCGTCA
>DATDQT010000029.1:0-10616 GCA_035292085.1 bacterium | reverse complement strand
CGCGCGCAGGTGGGCGACGAGGTGTGGGCCGGTTGGGCGCAGCAGCAGCGTTTGTGGGTCAACGCCTACTGTCCGCTGCGCACGGCGACGAAGGCCAGCGCCTGACAGTCACGGCTGCGGGAGCCGCCTGGCGTGTGACAGCGCCCGCAACATCAGCGTGATGCCAATCGCGTTGGCCGTTAGGCTGAGCACAACGACAGGGATCTTGTAGGCAGTTAAGAACGCCGCGGCGCCAGACAAACCCAGGAAGGGGACGACGTCGCTGAGATGGTGGAGGCAGCAGGCCACCATGGCGGTCGTTGACGTCGCGGTACTGCCCGCGGCCACGGCCGTGGTCTTCCCGTCACCACGGATGATCCTCCGGGTGTAGGAGTACAGCCCCATCTGGGTCCCGAACCCGATCGCGACGAGCACAATGAACAGCGCATCGATGCGCCACTGCGCGAGCAGATGGCTCCACGACTGCGAGGCCAGTCCGACGATCAGGCTGTAGCCCACCGCCAGCAGGACCGTTGCAAGGGCGCCGACGCGCAGGGCACGCCAGTCGGGACGGGCAATGACGAAGGCCACCGTACTCACGGCGTCCACCGGAAGGTCCGGGCCGGGACACCGGCGACCGTCTTGATGACCAGCTCGACCGCCTGCGCCAGAGCGACCTTCGGGAAGATCAGCGCCCCCGCGCGGTGGTGGCTGTCATCGGACGTACTCACCCAGCGCAGGGGAGCCAGCGTTTTGCCACCGGCGCGCAATTCGCTGATCTTCACCATGTCATAGCCTGACAAATCCACGCTGTGGGTGTTCATGGAGACCAGGAATACCGCATACTTGTCAGGCTCATATCGCTGCGCATCTTTGCCGCCCGACCTCATGTATTCCGGCGTGACGTAGGTCACCTCGATCTCCACTCCGCCCTCACCCTTGTCCCGCTGCACGTATCCGGGGGTGGCCCCTGAACCACTCGCTACGCTCGGATTCAGGGCGGGCTGGACGGCCGAATCCCGCGCGGATCGATTCCCGGTGAACCACCAGACTGCGCCAAATGCAATCACGCCGACCACCAACGCAGCAACAAGTATTCTCATCGTGCCCTCCTACGTCCCGTACCAACTTGATTCGCCACGCGTGCTCTTCCTAGACTCCGCAGTACCGCCCAGAAGAAACATCTAACTATCAAGTTGGTACGGGACTACGGCAGCAGCGGGCGCAGCGCCGTCTCGAGCTCATACGCTCCGACGACACCCGCGAATTTCTGGACGAGCCGGCCCTGCCGGTCCAGCAGGAAGATCTCGGGATGAGCCGCGATCCCAAAGTCCTTGTTCACCTGCGCCGCGGCGGGCGAGTTGAACTCATGGTAGTGCCACTGCACCTTGTCGCCGTACAGCATCTTGAGAGAAGCCATCACGGGCTTCATCACTTCGCAGGCCCCTCACCCGTAGGGATGGTGCGGGTCCGGGTCCGACCACACGAACACCACCGTGGGCCGTACCCCGTCCGTGTATTGCGCATAGGCGAGTGTCCGGGGCCACAGGAGGGCCGCGCCGACGCCGGCCACCACGACCAGCACGGCCGCCCAGATCCATGCGCGCCTCTTCATCTCATGTCCCCTTTGTGATCATGCGTCGACTTCGACTGTGGAGGCCTCAGGGAGCGCAAACCCAAACACGCTGCCCGCGCCCGGCGTACTTGAGACCCATACCGTGCCGCCGTGAGCTTCGACGATCTGCTTGACGACCGCCAGCCCCAACCCGGCGCCGCCGGTCGCCCGCGTCCGCGAACGGTCCACGCGGTGAAACCGCTCGAACACGTGCGGTAGCTCCGCGGCGGGAATGCCCTCGCCGGTGTCGGCGACCTCGACGACGATGCGGCCTCCGTCGGCCCGCGAGCGCACACTCACCGTTCCGCCGGCGTCCGTGTACCGCACCGCGTTGGACAGGAGGTTGTGAAGCACCTGGCCGATACGGTCACGGTCGGCGTCGACGGTGATGGAAGGACTCTCGCCAACGCCCAGTGTCACTCCCTTCGCGGCCGCAGTGGGACGGACGATCTCTCCGACCTCACGCATGAGCGATCCGAGATCGGTAGGGCGCCGCTCCAGCGGAAGGCGACCCTCCTGCAACAGCGAGAGGTCCTTCAGATCGCGGACCAGACGGCCCAGCATCTGCGTCTGCGCGTGCAGCAGCGTGAGGCGCTGTGGGCTCGTCTCGACCACACCGTCGAGCATGCCCTCCACGTTGGCCTGCAGGACGGACAGGGGCGTTGCGAGTTCGTGGGCGATGTCCGCCTGCAGCTGCCGCCGCACGTCTTCGGCGCGCCGCAGGTCGGCCGCCATCGCATTGAACGTCTTGGCCACCTCACCGATCTCGTCGTCGCCGGCCACGGGCACCTGCTGGCTGAGATCGCCGCGTCCGATCCGCCTGGCACCGGCCGCCAGCGCTTGCAGGGGGCCGGTAATCTGCCGGGCGGCGACGGTGCCGGCCACCGCCGCTACCCCCACCCCGATGGCGGCGGCGAGCCAGATCCCCCACCGCACATCGTCGAGCAGCCGCCGCTCTGGCGTCCCCATCATCTGCCGCATCATGGTCTGCATGCCCGGCATCGGCCGGTGGCCGAGGTAGGCTTCGAAGCGCGCCCTGGTCAGAATCGTCGACACAACGCCAACAACCCCCACGGACAGCAACACCACCACCAGCAGCAGGACAATGAGACGCCACCGCACGCTGGTCACGCCCGGGTCTCCGCGCCGAGGTCGAGATGTTCTGCCATCCGGTAGCCGACCCCGTGCACGGTGAGGACATAGCGGGGATGGTGCGGAGCGGGCTCCAGCTTCTGGCGCAGGTTCTTGATGTGCGCGTCGACGGTCCGCTCGTAGCCTTCGAAGGCATACCCTTGGACCTGATCGATCAACTGCAGACGCGTGAAGGCACGGCCCGGATGAGCGGCCAGCGTGAGCAGCAGTTTGAACTCCGTGGGAGTTAGGGCCAGCGCCCGCCCATCGCGGATGGCGGTGAACCGAACGGGGTCAATCTCCAGGTCGTGGACGCGGACGACGTCAGTCGAAGGCTCCCCGCCCCGCGCCCGCCGCAGTACGGCCCGCACCCGCGCCACGACCTCCCGCGGGCTGAATGGCTTGGTGACATAGTCGTCGGCGCCCAGTTCCAGGCCGATGAGTTTGTCGGCCTCCTGGTCGCGCGCGGTCAGCATGATGATCGGGGTACTGCCCGCCGCGCGGATGCGGCGGGTGACCTCGAACCCATCCATGCCGGGGAGCATCAGATCCAAGAGGACCAGGTCGGGCCGAAGACGCGCAAACTCGTCCGCGGCCCGATCGCCATCGGTCACCACGGTGACCCGGTAGCCGTCTTTCTCCAGATACTGGCGGACGATGTCCGCGATCTCCGGCTCGTCCTCGACCACAAGCACCGTCCTGTGGTTCACTGAAGCGTCTTCCTCAACTCTTCGAACTGCTCTTTGGTGATCTCGCCTTTGGCGAGCCGCTGGCGCAGAATCTCCAGGGCTCCGTCAGACGTCGCCGCCGGCCTGGCCAGCAGCCCGCGTGCGATGAGTACGATCCCGACGATGACGAGCGCAATGAACAGCAGCCCGCCCCATCCGAATCCGCCGCCGGACCATCCGCCCATCATCCCACGGCCGCCCATCATGCCGGGTCCCATCATGCCGAACCCGCCGAAGCCCATGCCGAGGATCGGCAGCAGTACGAAGATCCCGAGGATCACGAGCAACACGATCGTCCAATCGCGTGAAGTCATCGCAAATTCCTCCTAGAACTCCTTTTCCTGCACGAACGCTCCGTGCCAGTTGTGATACCAGACCTGCCCGGTGTACGTGTTGACGCTGAGCATGCCGACAGGCTTGCCGCTGCGCTCGACATCAAAGGTGAAGTAGCCGTAGAACGCGGTGCCCTCATCGAGTGTCGTGCCGGGGAATGCCCGGGCGAGGTAGTCTGCGGCGATCTGCTTCGCGCGGTCCTTCGTGAGTTGCTGCGCGCTCGGAGTGCCAAAGCGCTGGGCGCCGGGGCCATAACCTGGCCCATTGCCGCCGCCCATCATGCCCGGCCCCATCATGCCGCCCATTCCACGGCGGCCGGCGAATCCGGTCATGTGCCCGTACTTCGCGTTCCACATCATAGCGGGGCCATACTCGAGGTGAACGAACCCGTTGCGCTCGACGAGCAGTTCCAGCGCGCCGGTGCCCGTGCTCTTCTCTTTGACGAGCACGTAGAAATGGTTGCTGAACTCCATGACCTCGGCGACCACAAGATCGCCGTTCCCCGGCGCCGACGCCAGTGCATCGCGCACCCGCGCCGCCGCCGTATCGATTGATGTCACGGGGGCCGTGCTCTGGTTCCCCCAGCCGAACCCCATCATGCCGGGCCCCATCGCTCCGGGGCCGCCCGGACCGCGCTGCGCCAGCGCCGGGATAGCCAGTGCCGCGGCCAGTACGAGCACCCCAATGCCCGCAAGGATGTATCGTGTCCGCATTTCTGTCATCTCCTCACCTCAGCGTTGCCCTGACCCGCTCGCTTCGCTCGGATTCAGGGCGTTGGAGTTAGCTCTCCACTCGCGAGGCTACCGGGTGGGGATGAATCCTGCGTGAATCCGGCATGAAAAAAACATGAACGCCCGCTCCGTCATCAAGCGTACGAAGTGGGCGTCCTCGACACCATCGGGCGCACACCCGACTGCTTCTCAGCCTGCCGTAGGGCGCTCGGGGGCGGCCACTCGCCCGCCGCGTCTCCTTCGATGCAGGGAAGTTCATCCGGCTAACCCATAGGGGCTGGTGGAGGGCTTGGATCGAGTGTTGGACACCAAGGGGGCGGAGGTGTCCGAAATGGAGGATCCACACCGGGCGGAGGGGCCCATGAGGACACCTCCACCCCATTCTCCGCCGATGCCGAGGAAACTAACCCTCCACCAGCCCCCCGGAAGCCCCTACTTTTGCTCCAACCCGTATACCGTGACGGCGCCGGTCGCCTTGTCCACCTGGTGGCACGACGTGCACGTCCCCTTGTAGGTGGCCGCGAACTTCGTGCTGTTCAGGTGAACCCTGTGCATGACCTGGCGGAACGGCTTGGGCGTCGGCCCCTTCGTGTGGCAGACCATGCACTGGGTGATCGTCTTTGCTGCCGTCGCCGGGTGGCCGGAGAGCTTCTTCGCCACGGCGTCCAACGCCGGTTCCTTGCCGGCCGCCCCATGGCAGGCCGGGCAACCCTGGACGGCAGGGGCGGCGCGGGACGGTCCCGTCGTCCACACAACCAGACCGATCATCCCCACCAGCACCACCAACATGACCGACACCGCTCTCATGTCGCGTGTCCTCCTTGGTTCGAGGTGCGGATCTGCCGGTATTTCAGCCACAGCAGGACTGCCACAAAGACGATGACTCCGATCGAGACACTCAACCCTCTGCGCCGGAACGCGACCTCGGCCAACGCGGCAGTCCCGACCGCCTTGGCTTTCCCCGCCGACGTGACCCCAGTCGCGATGGACCGAGCCACCTGCTGAGGGCTGGCTGCATGCGTAGTTGCACGGGTCAGAATCAGTTGCGTGTTGGCTTCGTCGCGATCCAACCTGGCGGTCGACACGTCCATGCCGGCGTCCGCGGCTTGAGCCAGCACCGCATCGGCGTCCGCGATCGCAGCCTTTAGGTTCTCCAGCGACGCGCGCATCTGTGTGGCGGCGGCCAGTCCCGTTGACCCGCCCGGATGGCACTGCACGCACACCGAGCCCGTCCCGCCGCCGATCATCGCATCGGTTGGAAACTGGATGCGATGGGTGCCGTGGCAGACGGTGCACTCAGCCATTCCCAACGTGTCGAACGCGGTCTTGTGCGGACTGCGGACGAACAGATCGCGCGTTGCGCTGTGGCACTGTGCGCACACGTTGGCGACCGACGTTACCCCGGGCGGGGCGGCGCCGTGGTTGTCATGGCAGTCGTTACAGGCGGGTGCCTGCCGGTTGCCGCGGACAAGCAGCGCCTGTCCATGGACGCTTTCCGCATACTCGCTGTACTGGCTGGTGGGAATGCCATACTTCTTCATGCGGGTGGTGTCGGCGTGGCAGCCTGCGCATGTCGAAGGGACGTTCGCAGCAAAGACCGGCGAGTTCGAGTCGGTAACCCTCCGCACTGGATGCACGCCGTGACAGCTGGTGCACGTCGCCACGGACTGGTCGCCTTGCTTGAGGCGCTCGCCATGGACGCTGGTCTGGTACCTCGCGAATTGGTCGGTCGGCAACCTGGGATTGTAGCGCCGCATGAACCCGGCGTCGGCATGGCAGCGCGCGCAGAACTGGGGAGTCTGCTGCGCGGTTGGCGCGCCCAGAAATCCGGCCGTGCGGTCGTGCGCGTCAGTCCCCGCGCGCGCAGGATCTCCGCCGTGGCAACTCGCGCACCGCAGCCCTTGTTGGGCGTGGACGTCGCTTCCCATCCCGGTTGTGGGCTTCGCCAAGGCGCCGCCGAGATTCTGATGACAGCTCGTGCAGGAGTCTGGTGGAGCGGCAGCCTGCACCGGTTGGGACGAGGCCGGGCCCCAAGCCAGGAACACGACCACGAGCATCGCCAACCAAAGATGGCCCGTCACTAGTCGGTCACCATTCCCCAGACGGTCATGCCGACAACGAACGCCAGCGCCACCATGCCGATCAGCGTGACGAGCCGGTGGCTCCGCTCCCGCTGGGCCCAGACATCGAGGAACGGAACAAGCAGCAGGATCCCCCCGGCCAGCGCAAAAGCGATCACACCCAACATCTCGCCCTCGATCCCCAGGAGGCGGCCGGGCAGCAGGCGGAGCGTTTGGAACATGAACAGGAAATACCACTCGGGCTTGATACCGGCCGGCGCAGGCGCCAAGGGATCGGCCTTTTCCCCCAGCGGCCAGGGCACGAATGTGGCCAGAGTGGCCACTATACCCAGCAGTACCACCCACACGACGAGATCGCGCAGCACGAAGTGCGGGTAGAACGGCTCGCTGCGGCCGCCCGGCGGGACGGAAATCGGCCGGCTCATTCCGTGGATCTGCACGAGCAGGAGGTGCAGGCCCAACAGCACGGTCGTGAGCGCGGGCAGAATGGCCACGTGGATGCCGAAGAAGCGCGTCAGCGTGGCTTCGGTCACATCCTCACTGCCTCGCAGCAGCACCAGCACGGCCTTGCCCACCAGCGGCACGTCTCCAGCGATCTCTGTGCCGACCTTCGTGGCGAAGTACGCCAGGGTGTTCCATGGGAGCAGGTAGCCGGTGAACGCGAACGTGAGCGTAATGAGCAGCAGCAGGGCGCCCGAGATCCACGTGAGTTCGCGCGGGCGGCGGTATGCCCTGCCAAAGAAGGTCACCGCCAGGTGCAGGAAAACAGCAAGGACCATCAGATTGGCCGACCAGACGTGCACGGAGCGGACCAGCCACCCGAACCGCACCGTCGACGTGATGAACCGGACGCTCTCGTACGCGGCGTCCGATGAGGGACGATAGTACATGAGGAGCAACAGGCCCGTGATCACCTGAATCAGGAAGAAGAACAGCGTGATACCGCCGGTGTAGTACCCGACGGCATGCCGATGCACGGGCACGTCCTTCTTGTGAAGGAACGCCGCCGCCTGGCGGAACCGCAGCCGGTCGTCCAGCCAGTCGCGGAGGCTCACGGCGTCATCCCCGCGAGACGATGATGTCGTCGCCTTTGAGGGTCACCTTGTACTCTTCCAGCGGCCGGGGGGGCGGGCCGGAGAGCACCTGGCCATGGAGGTCATAATGCCCGTCGTGGCACGCGCACCAGATGTGGCGGAAGTCGGAGCGGTACTGCACCGTACAGGCCAAGTGCGTGCATACGGCCGTAAATGCGCGCACCTCGTTGTCAGGAGTGCGGAGCACGATCGCCGGCTTGTTGGCGAAGAGGAAGATCTTCCCGGAGTTGGCGGCCAGGTCGGAAGCCTTGGCCGCGACCACTGACGCATGGATGACCTCTTTCACTTTCGGTGGGATCAAATAGCTGATGATTGGATAGGCGATCGCCGCTCCCAGGGCCGCGAGGCCCACCGTGAGCACCCGGTCGAGAAATGACCGGCGGCCTATACGGGCCGGTCGCTGCGCTGATGCGTCCATGTTCCCCTAGCGTCCGATCCGCACGGCCCGGACGGTTGCCCTAGTTTCCGCCCCCAGTCCGAGGGTCTGGACGAACGAGACGAAGTGCCAGCGGGCTGTGACCCTGTCGTCAAACAGTGACATGCCAAACCGGTAGACCCGTCCTGGCTTGAAAGGCTTGTCGTCGGGATTCCCGGTGACCAGCTTCCGGCGCAGTTCAACCACCCATCGCCCATTTGCCCATGACCCGTTGGCCAGGACGTCGGCGCTGCTGCCAGTAGGCGTGCGCAACACGTTTCGCGGGAGCAGATCGCCGACTGCAAAACGAGCTGCGGGATCCATGGGCACAGCATTCTGGCCCTCCACAAGCGGCAACAACGACAGCAGCTCATTGAACCGGGACTCCGGGATGGCCCGAAAGCCGGTCTTGGACTGGTCGTACATGAACGAAGGGCGTGCCGGTGTACTGAACGTCGAGCGACCACTGTCGCTGAGCCGGTATTCCAGAACGTAGTCGTCACCGGCGTAACCGACCGGACTGGAACGATATGCTCGCCACTGCCACAGATCAAGGAAGGAGCCCTCCGCCTTGAACAGATCAATTTCGGCTCTCGTCTTGACCTTGTCCCATCCGCCCGTTTCGTCGGTCGCGGTCCGCGTGAGGAGGAGGTAATGACGCATGTCCGAAACGTTGAGGCCCCCCGTCCCAAAGTAGGGATGGGTGCGCACACGATTGCCGACCACGTCAGCCGGCATGTAGCGCATGCTCGTATGGCAGGCCATGAAGCAGCCCACCTGATTGAACCCCGTTCTTGCACTCTTGTCGGCCTGGACGTTGCGCTCGGTGAGCATCAACGCGAGCCGATCCTCGTAGCTGGGAGGGACTCCAGCTCTGGTCGCCTCGGGCTTGGGCCCTCCCCACGCGACCCACTGTCGCCCGTCGTATCGCCATAGCTCGTGGCTGGCGCCAGGCTGCGATGCCTGCCACTCGAACCTCATATAGATGTACTCATCGTCGAATGCCGCGCGGACCGACACGTCCACGGTTCCTGGCTTGCCGATAACGGGGTCGGGTTCCAGAGGGCCGCCCTGGACCAGTCGTTGACCGAGGGTCTTCTCAGTGCCGGTGTGGCAGCTGAGGCAGGCCGTCCCGGCGGCAATCGCCTGGCTGCCCGGGTGTGTCGCGCTGGTGAGGAACTCCCAGCTCGCCTGGCCGGGGAAGAAGACGGTGATGGTCTTGGCGGGGATCTCCGACCAGTCTCCGGGAAACGTGAACAGCCCGGCAGCTTTGATCGGTGGGAATGCCTGCGCATCGACGCGCCCGGTAGTCCTGACCGGCGACCAGATCGTCAGCGTCAACAGCATGAGCACCCCAACAGATGCCCCAACTACGGTCCACCGGTTCATCGTGTGCCTCCTCAAGTTCTACTTCAGGGCATCGAGCGTCGCCAGGATGACCGTCCGATAGAAGCGTGGATTGTGCACGCCCTTACTGCCGTCACTGTGGACCATGAAGTAGTTCCACGACGCGCGGACGATCGGATCGCTCGTTGGGAACACGACGGCGCCGGAGGCGTCCTTGATGTCGGCAAACAACGTATACACGTCCCGTCCGCCGCTCAGTCTGAGGATCAGCCCCATCTGCCCGTGAAATTCGGTGGGCACGAACCCAGTGATCTGCGCCGGCTGGATCGGGAAGTTCGCGGTGGTCTTGTCTGTATTAGGATCCCACGCGCCGATCGTCGCGATCCGGTTCTTCGCGGCCAGCGCGCGCGCGCTGATCGCCTCGGCCAGGTCCTCGATGAGTCCTTCCGTCCCCCGCTGCACGCGCTCCGCGGTGAAGTTGGCTCCGTGACAGTTCGTGCACACCGTCTTCTGGGCTTTGAACGTATGGCTCGCTGGGTTGAGCTTCACGTGGCACGTTGCGCACGAATCTCCCGTGTACACCGCGTGCGGCGAGATGAAGTTCTCACCGAAGTTCACGAAGTAGACGTTCTTGCCCATGATGACGTCGGCCTGAGCGGCGATGTGCGGTGCGGTGTAGCGCCCAGGATTGGAGGAGTTCCAGGTGATCGCCCCGTTGCGCGTGTTGTGGCAGGTCATGCACACGGCCCCGGAACCGACACGTCTGGCGGTGAAGCCGGCCGGGAGGAGTGCCGTGCTCCCCTCCACGCGGATGCTGAAGTCGGCGTTATGGCAGGCGGCGCACGTCTGCGGCCGCACAGAAAACTTGGTCAGCCCCAGGTTCGCCAGGAACCGAATGTCGGCCGGGCTGCCGTCTGGCTGCGTGATCGGGCCGACATTGCCTTTGAACAACTGGGGCAGCCACGCGCGGAACCCCTGCTCGGAGTGGCAGCGTCCGCAGTGCGCGGCCGTCGTCCCGCGGTTCTCGACCGTTGCCTGCGCAACGGCCAGGGCGCGATTCGCGTGACCGGACTTCGCCCACTGGTCCCGCCGAGCATCCGCCGCGCCAAGGGCCGCCACCGCGATCGCCACGGTGGCCGCGACTGCGAACACGACGATCAGG
>DATDQT010000028.1:0-6012 GCA_035292085.1 bacterium | reverse complement strand
ACCCACGACCATGGCCACCCCCGTGGAGATCCCCAGGCGGGCCAGCCCTACCGCTACGTTCGGGGCGCACCCCCCGCGGCTCGGCTCGGGCGCGGTCTCCTCGATGATCCCTGTCCACCCCGGCTCCACGGGCCGGCGGATGCGGGCGATGATGTCGATGCCTGCATACCCGGTGGCGAGTACCTCAGGCGGCCACGGGGCGCCCACGGTATCTCCTCCATGAGACCCACGTCAGGACGACGACGATGGAGAGAAAGGGAAGGATCTGCGTGATCTGCGGCGGTACACCCACGGTCGTCTGCAGCCGGATCTGAAGCGCGTCGAAGAAACCGAAGACCACACTTCCCAGTGTGGTGGGCCATGGCTGGGCTTGACCGAAGAAGACGGCGGCCAGGGCCATGAAACCCCGGCCGTTGGTCATGTTGTAGACGAACAACTGCAGGTTGCCCAATGACATCTGTGCACCGGCCAGCCCGCAGAGGCCCCCCGCCGCCAGCAGCATCCCGTACTGCAGGCGGCGCACCGGAATCCCCACCGTGGCCGCAGCCTCCGCCTGCTCACCGACGGCGCGGACGCGGAGACCCGTCACCGTGCGATTGAGAAAAATGGACGTCAAAATGACCAGAACCCACGTGACGTAGACGAGCGGGGAGTGGCCATCCAGGATCGGCCCGAGAATCGGAATCTGGGACAGACCCGGAATGTGCACTGTGCCCAGTCCGCGCAGCCCCGGTGGAGCGAAGGCACCCCGCGTCTGGTAGAGCACCTGCAGCAGGTAACCGGTGCCGCCCAGGGCCAGGATGTTGGCGGCGAGTCCAGCGACGATCAGGTTGGCCCGAAAGCGCAGCACGAAGACCGCAAACACCAGGGCGACGAGCATCCCCGTGACCACGGCCGCCACCACCCCAACCAGAGCGTGCTGCGCGTAGAACGCGCCTAGAACCGCGGCAAAGGCAGCTGCCAGCATCATCCCCTCCAGCGCAATGTTGATCAGCCCGACCTGCTGGCTAAGCAGCCCGGCGAGGGCCGCCAGGATGATCGGTGTGGTCAGCCGCAGCGTAGCGAAGGCCAGGTCAGTGAACGCCTGCATGCCGCCTCCGGGGGAAGGTCAACACGAACTCCGCCGTGACGAAGAAGATGATTGTCGCCTCCAAGATGAGGATCAGGTCCTTGGGGATGTCCACGAAGAGTTCAAGGGTCGCGCCGCCGCTGCGGAGCGCCCCCAGCAAGACGGCGGCGATCAGGCTCCCGAGCGCCGTGTTTCGGCCCAGCAGTGCGATGGTAATGCCGTCAAACCCGTATCCGGGCGAGAAGTTGTCCACGAAACGATAGTTCACCCCCAGGACCTGGCCGGCACCGGCCAGCCCTCCGATGAAGCCGCTGAGCAGCATGACCTGCAGGATAACCGCCGGGACGGGCACCCCAGACCACCGGGCGAAGATGGGGTTACTGCCCAGGGCGCGCAGCTCGTAACCCAGCGTCGTACGGCTGAGCAGCCAGTGTACGAGGGGAACGAGGAGCAGAACGACGATCAGTGCCAGGTTGAGCTGGGAAGGGGGCAGCAGGCGCGGCAATTGCGCCGCTAAGGCGATTTTCGGGCTCATGGCGTTGGCCAGCCCTGGGACCGCGTACGGGTAGTTCACCAGGTACGAGGTGAAGGAAATGGCCACGTAGTTGAGCATGATCGTCGTGACGATCTCGTCGACGCGCAGGTACGCCCGTAGGGCCCCGGGGATCAGCATGAAGAGCGCGCCGGCCAGCCCCGCGGCCAGGAAGGCCAGCGGGATCAGCAGGCCCGCGGGCAGCCCGGTGAGAGTGAACCCTATCCAGGCCGCGGCGAACGCCCCCAGGTACAGCGCCCCCTCTACGCCGATGTTGAACACGCCGGCGCGGAAGGCCACAGCGGTCGCCAGCCCGGTGAAGATCAGCGGGGTGGCTGCCAGCAGCGTGTCTGCCAGGTTCTGGGCGCCGAGGAAGGCGACGGCGAACAGGGTGCGGTAGGCCCCCCAGGCGTCTCGTCCCGTGGCCACCATCACCAACGCTCCGATGACCAGGGCCGCGCTGAAGGTGACGAAGGAGCGGCCCAGCTCGCCCACCCACTGGGGGCGTACGACCGTCCGCGTCACGCAGTCGCACTCCGGCCGGCCATCAGCAGCCCTAGCTGCTCGCGGGTCGCCGCCGCCGCTGACAGCTCTCCGACGATGCGCCCGGCGAAGAGGACGCCGATCCGATCGGCAAGGGCCATGATCTCGTCCAGGTCCGCCGAAATCAGCAGGACCGCACCGCCGCGGGTCCGCATCTCCAGTAACTGCTGGTGCACGAACCGCGCCGCCGCGATGTCCAGGCCGCGGGTGGGATGGGCGGCGATCAGCGCAGCGGGTTCCCCGCCTAGTTCGCGCGCCACGACCACACGCTGCAGGTTTCCGCCGGACAGCGTTCGTGCGGAAACCCGCGGATGCGGCGCCCGGACGTCGAAGCGACGCATCAGTGCCGCAGACTCGGCCCGCACGGCGACCATCCGCAACACACCCCGTGTGGCTAGCGCCCGATATCGCGTGGCGATCAGATTGTCCTCGATGGTCATGGGCAGACTGAGGCCTTCGGTGTAGCGATCCTCTGGAATCACCGCCAGGCCGGCCCGGCGCCGCGCCGCGACGTCCGCACGCGTGAGATCCTGTCCGTTCAGCAAAAACCGGCCGCTTGTGGGACGGCGCACGCCGGTGGCGACCTCAACGAGTTCCTTCTGCCCGTTCCCCTCTACACCGGCGATCCCTAGGATCTCGCCCCGCCGCACCTCCAGTGTGATCTCGACCAGCGCCGGCAGACCGCGATCGTCAGCGGCGCTGACCCGCTCCAGCCTCAGCATCGGAGGGCCCGGCGGCTCCCCGCCGCGCGCCAGTATCGCCGGCATCGTTTCGCCGACAATCATGCGGGCCAGCCCCTCGCCCGTGGCCTCACGCGTCGGCAGGGTGCCTACGACGCACCCCCGGCGCAGCACGGTGACCCGATCGGAGGCTGCCAGCACCTCGGCCAGTTTGTGCGTGATGAAGATAACCGTGCGGCCCTCCGCCACCAGGCGCCGGAGCACCTCGTACAATTGGGCGACTTCCTGAGGCGTCAGCACGGTGGTGGGTTCGTCGAGGACCAGCAGGCGGGCTTGTCGGTAGAGCAGCTTCAGGATCTCCACGCGCTGCTGCTCACCGACGGACAGTTCGGCGATACGTGCACCCGGGTTGACCGCCAGGCCGAAACGCGCTCCCAGTTCCTGGACGACGGCGCGCGCCCGGGCCCGGTCGAAGAACACGCCGCGCCGCGGCTCTTGTCCCAGCGTGACGCTCTCCGCCGCGGTGAGGGAAGGCACCAGCTGAAAGCGTTGGTGCACCATCCCGATGCCCAGGTGAATCGCGTCCTCCGTGCTCTGGATGGCCACCGGGCGTCCGGACCAATAGATGCGCCCCGCGTCGGCCCGCTCCAGGCCGTACAGAATGCGCATCAAGGTCGTCTTGCCCGCGCCGTTCTCCCCCACCAGCGCGTGGATCTCTCCGTCGGCGACTTCGAAGGTGATCCGGTCGTTGGCCAGCACGCCCGGAAAGGCCTTCGAGATCTCCTCCATGCGCACCAGGGGCACGGCCTCGGCCATCGGCGGATGCGGTCGGGGGGCCGCTGCGGCGGCCCCCTCAACTCTATTACTACTTCTGAGTGATGTCGGTGACTTTGAACTTGCCGGCGATAATGTCCTTGCGCAACTGCTCCACCCGGTCGACGTAGGCCTTGGGGATGATGTGGCGCGTGAACTTCATCTCGCTCAGCCCCACCCCGCCCTCCTTCAGGCCGAGGGTGATGACAGCGCCGCCCTTCAAGCTGCCCTGCACCAGCCGCTTCACCAAGTCATACACCGCCAGGTCGACGCGCTTCAGCATGCTGGTCAGCACGTGTCCGGGGGCGATGTAGTCCTGATCGGAGTCCACTCCAATGGCGTAGCGGCCGGTCTCCTTGGCGGCGGCGATCACGCCTTCGCCGGTACCGCCGGCCACCTGATAGACGATATCCGCACCCTGCTGGAACTGGGCCAGCGTCAGCTCCTTCCCCTTGGCGGGGTCGCCGAACGAGTTGGAGTAGCTAACCAGTACCTTGGTCTCCTTGTCGATGAACTTTGCGCCTTCCTCATACCCCACGATGAACTTGTCGATCCCGACCGACTTGGTCCCACCGATCACTCCGATGATCTTCCGCGGGTTGATCCCCGGGATCTTCGTGTCCTTGGTCACCATGGCGGCCAGGGCACCGGCGAGGAAGGACCCCTCGTGCTCCTTGAAGATGACAGAGACGACGTTGGGTTTCTCCACGGCAATGTTCAGGATCGAGAATTTCGTGTTGGGAAAGTCTGGGGCGACGCGGGCCAGGGGCTCGAAGTGCGTGAACTCGAGCGTAATGACCAGGTCAAAGCCTGCCTTCGCCGCCTGGCGCAACAGTTGCTCGCCCTGGCCGACCGGATCGCGGGACTCGATGGCCTTGATCTGGACCCCGAAGTCCTGCGCCGCCTTGGTCAGGCCAGCATAGCCCGAATCGTTGTAGGAACGGTCGCCCAGTCCGCCCTGGGCGATGATCAGCGCGACCTTCTTGATGTTGGGGCCCGCGGCGGTCGGCGACAGGCCCAACAGCGCGACGGCCAGGACTACTGCCGTAACGGTCACGGCAGCCACAGCCCTCCTCGTACCAGCACCCTTCATCTCACTCCCCCCCTTCGCTCTCGCTGCAACCGGACGGTGTATCGATAGAAGTCCGCCCGGTAGAAGGCCTTGACGAACTCGACGGGCTCGCCAGCCCCCCCACGGGTGATCCGGGAAACCAGCAGGAGCGGCGCACCCGGCGGGATCTGCAACAGGGCAGCCTCCTCTCGGTCGGCGGCGACCGCCTCGATCGTCTCCTCCGCAGAGATCAGGCGGACCCCCTGATCTTCGAGGAGCGCGTACAACGAGCCGCGGAGCTCCAACTCGGCGCGATCGACTCTCACCCCCCTCAAGTAGGTGTCGTGGATGCCCACAGGCTTGCCGTCGGCCAGACGGAGCCGCCGGATCCGCAGAACCGTCGTTCCGCGCGTGATCGCAAGGGACTCGGCGACGGATTCATCGGCGGGCAGCTCGTGGAAGGCCAACATGCGGGCGGAGGGCACCAGGCTGCGGGCGGAGATATCCTCAGTGAAGCTGGTCAACTGGCCGAGGTCGTGGCGCAGGCGCGGGAAGGCGACGAACGTCCCTTTGCCCCGAGCCCGGGTGATCAACCCGGCCAACTCGAGAGCCTTCATCGCCTGGCGCACGGTCATCTTGCTGACCCCAAGCTCTGTGGCCAGCTGGCTTTCTGAGGGGAGCATGTCGCGCGTGCGGAGGGTGCCTTCGCGTATCAGCTTCTTGAAGTGCTCGCTGATCTGGAAGTAGACGGGTACCGCACTGCCGCGCTCAATCAGAACGCTCATGGATGGTCTCACTGTTGCCTGGGAACGTACGGCGTTAATTCTAGAAGTCTAGTCTTTTCCCCTGCACTGTGCACTTCCTCGAACTTTCGGCGGCCTGGAGGGACTTCAGGCTTCCCCGGCTGCTGAGGAACCAGGAACGATGCCTAGAGAGGTTGCCGATCAGGCGTCCGGCAGTTCCGTGGGCGTCGTCTCCACGGTGACGGGCCCGCCGCCCCGCAGCACCTCGAGTACCAGCGGCTCGCCCAACACGTGGCGGCCCAGGGCACGCTGCAAATCATCGGGTGACGCGACCCCGACCTCTCCGGCACGGACGATGATGTCGCCGGGCCGCAGGCCGGCGCGCGCCGCAGCGGTGTCCGGCTGCACCTCGGTCACCTGCGCGGCGGACGGGCGGGGCAGCTGGTGGTGGACCACGATCCGGCGATCCAGTTCGATCGGGCGCGCGCCGACGCCGAGATACGCGCGCCGGACGCGGCCCTCGCGCAGCAGTTGGGTCACCACCCACTTCGCGGTGTTCACGGGGATGGCGAAGCAGATGC
>DATDQT010000027.1:0-41297 GCA_035292085.1 bacterium | reverse complement strand
CCTGCGCCGCTTCGTGTTATGGCGACGGAGGAGGCGGCGGGAGCCCTTTCCCCGTGTGCACTACACGGGGACCCCTTTGGCTCCCGCGTCCTTGACGGTCTGGTGTTTGTCATGATGATGCGTGGCGTGTGCGCGCGGTCTCGTACATTTCCCGCTGGAGGCGTTCCAGTTCGGCGCTGAGCACGACCGGCACCGGCGGAACCGCGTGCAGGTCCCGCCACGGGGCCGCCAGCGCGTCGAGGCGTGCGCGGGCGCGTCCCCGCGCCGCGGCGAGTTCCTGGCGGTAGACTGTCCGGCCGCCCTCCATCACCTTCACGAGCAGCGGCCCCGCGCCCGCCGGCGCGGGTTCCTCGACGAGGGCCAGGACATCGGCGAGGGCGCCGGTCGGTTCGATCGTGCGCCACACCTGCTTCTGCGCGGGGAGCGTGGCTTTGCCGGTTGACAGCTTCACTTTCGGGCCCTGGCTGTCTTCCACCAGTTTGTACACGCCTCCCACCGAGGGCGCGTCTCCCGACGTCCCCATTTCCGTCCCCACGCCGAACGCGTCCGCGGCGGCGCCGTCGGCCAGCAGGCGCTCAATCTTGAATTCATCCAGTTCGCCGGACAGCAGGATCTGCACGTCCGACAACCCGGCCGCATCGAGCAGGGCGCGCACCGCCTTCGACAGGGCCGCGTGATCCCCGCTGTCGATGCGCACGCCCCGCAGCCGCTGCCCGCGTTCGGCCAGTTCGCGTGCGACCGTGATCGCGTGGTGTGCGCCGGCGACGGTGTCGTACGTGTCGATGAGCAGGAAGGCGTTGTGGGGGAAATCCCTGGCAAACGCCCGGAACGCGGACAGTTCATCGGCAAAGGACATGATGTACGAGTGCGCCATCGTCCCGTACACGGGGATCCCGTACTCCATCCCGGCCAGGACGTTCGACGTGCCGGCGCAGCCGGCGATGTACGAGGCCCGGGCGGCCTTCAACGCGGCGTCGGCGCCGTGGTCCCGCCGGGGCGAGAAGTCGATGACCGCGCGGCCCCCGGCCGCCAGCACGACGCGCGCGGCCTTGCTGGCCACCATCACTTCGAAGTTCAAGGTGTTCAGCAGGAACGTCTCCACGATCTGGGCTTCGATCCGGGGTGCGGTCACCTCGAGCACGGGCTCCGGCGGAAAGAACACCTCGCCTTCGGGGATGGCCCAGACGTCGCCGGTGAAGCGGAAGTCCCGGAGGTAGCCGAGGAACTCGTCGCTGAACATCTCGAGACTGTCGAGGTACGCGGTGGCCTCGTCATCAAACTGCAGGTGCTCCAGGTAGTACAGGGCGGGTTCCAGGCCGGCACTGAGCAGGAACGCCCGGTGGGGCGGCAGCTGCCGGATGAACAGGTCAAACGTCGCCGGCTGGTTGAGCCGCTGGCGCAGGTAGCTGTCGGCCATCACCAGTTCGTACTGGTCGACCAGCAGCCCCATCGTCCGCGGGGTGACGAAACCAAAGGATGGATACGGGGTCATGCTCAGAACCAGCCCAGCCGTTTGAACGCGTAGATCATGACCGTCCACAGCGCGAAGATGAGGCCCAACGCGAACGCGAAGCCGTACCGCCAGTGCACGTCGGGATAGAGCAGGTCAAAATTCATGCCGTAGAGCCCGGTGACGACGGCCGCCAGGGCCAGCGCCGCCGTGATCACGGTCAGCCGTGAGACGTTTTCGTTCAACCGATTGTTGACGGCGGAGAGGTAGATGTCCATCGCGCCGCCGACCAGATCGCGCTGGGTGTCGATCATGTCCGTGATCCGCAGCAGGTGGTCGTACACGTCGATGAAGTACACCAGGAGCTGCGGGCGGAGGAACGTCAGATCCCGGCGGGTCAGGGTGTTGAAGAGGTCGCGCAGCGGCGCCGCCACGCGCCGCAGGTGCACGAGCGCCTGCTTGGAGGTGAACAGTTGGTGAAGCGTCTCCGGTGTCGGCGCGGCGAGCAGGCGATCTTCGATCCCATCGAGGATGTCATCGAGGTCGTCGATGATCGGGAAGTACATGTCGACGCAGGCGTCGACGACGCTGTACAGCACGAAGTCGGCAAACGGGCGCAGCGCGCCCGACGCCCGCCGCAGCCGGCCCAGCGCGTCGGCCAGGGCGGGGATGGGACGTTCGTGGACGGTGACCACGTATCCCTCGCCGGCGAAGATGTCGATTTCATCCAGCACCACGTCGCCGCCGACGACGGGGCGGTGCTCAGGGACGTGCAGGGTCAGGAAGATGTACCCGTCGTACTCGTCGACCTTCGGCCGCTGTTCTCGCTGGGTGGCGTCCTCGATCGCCAGCGGGTGAAAGTGAAAGACGTCCGACAGGACCGCAACGTCGGCCTCGGTCGGGCCGATCATGTCCACCCAGACCACGCCGTCGGCGGCCGCCAGGAGGCGGTCCAGCGGAGCCTCGGGGTGCTCGTCAATCTGGTCGGCCGTAATGCGGATGACGTTCATGCGCGTGACCGCCCGTCACTGTTCGTGCGGAGGAAGGCCGCTCCTGCCGCCATGGTATGCTGAAGACACCACGGCTGGACATGCTCCGAGGTGACGGATGCCCGTCGAGGTAGGCCAGAAGGTTCCCAATGTCTCCTTGATCGCGACCGACCGCACGCCCGTGCAGCTCGCCGACCTGCTGGGGCGGCCCACCGTGCTGCTGTTCTTCCCCGGCGCGTTCACCGGGGTGTGCACGAAGGAGATGTGCACCGTCCGCGACGATCTGAACCGGTTCACGGAGGCGGGCGCGCAGGTGCTCGCCGTCAGCGTGGACAGTCCCTTTGCCCAGCACGCCTTCAAAGAGGCCCACGGATTGACGTTCACTCTGCTCAGCGATTTCCAGCGGGATGCCGTCAAGGCATTCGGCGTTGAAGACCCCAACTTCCTCAAGGGGATGATGGCGGGCACAGCCAAGCGCTCGGCGTTCGTGGTGGATTCGAGCGGGACCGTGACGTACCGCTGGGTGTCGGACAATCCCGGCGTCGAGCCGAACTATGATGAGGTGGCCGACGCCGTCAGGCGTGTCGTCTAACCGGTAACCGGAAGCCGCCTGCCTTCACTCCTGACTAGAGGTGTGAAGAAGTTTCGGTTTCCGGTTCCCGGCTCCCTGCCGGGTTTCACCAGGTTCGAGAGCCGCACGCCGACCAACCGCACCGGCCGGTCCATCGCGAAGCGCTCCAGGAGGGCGACCGCAGTCTGCAGCACCGTCGCGGCATCGCCCACCGGCGCCGGCAGCGTCTGCGCGCGTGTGTGCGTGGCGAAGTCGCGGTACCGGATTTTCACCGTGACCGTGCGGGCCACGTACCCTTCCTCGCGCAGGTCGTCGATGACGTCGCCGACCAACGACGAGATCGTTCGGACGATCACGTCGCGCCGCCGCGTGTCCCACTGGTAAGTGGTTTCGCGGCTGATCGACTTGGGCTCCCACTCCGTGACGACGGGGCTGTCGTCTTCGCCGCGGCAGATGTGGTAGAGGTATTCGCCGTGATGGTCCCCGAGCAGTGTCTGCAGCGCGGCGAGGGGGATCGAACAGAGCTCGCCTACCGTGCGGACACCTAGGGCCTCGCCGAGCCGCGCGGCCGTCTTGGGTCCAACCCCCCACAGGACTGTCGTTGGGAGGTCACGGAGCATCTCGGCGACGGTCTCCAGCCGGATTTCGGTCACCGCGTCGGGTTTGCGCAGGTTGGAGGCGATCTTGGCCAGGAGTTTGTTGGGGGCGACCCCGACCGACGCGGTCAGGCCGGTGCGGGCGTTGATGGCGGCGCGGATGTCCTGCGCCAGCGCCACCGGATCGTCCGGGCGGTGGCTCACGTCGAGGAAGGCTTCGTCCAGGGACAGCGGTTCCACCAGCGGCGTGTACTCATGGAGAATCGCCCGGACCCGCCGCGAGTAGTCCCCGTAGGCCGCAAAATCCACCGCCAGGAAGACCGCGTGAGGACACTTCGCGTAGGCCGTCCGCAGCGGCATGGCCGAGTGGATGCCGAAGGCCCTGGCCTCATACGACGCGGTGGAGACCACGCCCCGCTTGTGCGGGTTTCCGTCGCCGCCCACGACGACGGGCTTCCCGCGCAGGTCCGGCCGCCGCAGTTGTTCGACGGCGGCAAAGAACGCATCCATGTCGACGTGCAGGATTTTGCGACCCATCCCAGCTCAGTGGTCTAATTTACGATGCGCGAGGACGTCTTTTCCTCCGATGGTCGCCTCGACGACGGCGTCCGTGTTCGTGCGGGCCGCATGGAGCAGCGCGGGAGACCAGGCAAACAGTGCCGCGATGACCCGCGGCGGGGCCGCCCCGACCGTCCGCAGGTAACGCTCCAGCACGGCCGCCGCGGCCTGCGAGGCCGTCAGCGAGCGCGCCGCGCCGATCGCCTGGGGCATCCACCGGGCGAACGTGTCCCAGATGAAGCTGTACGAGCCGTTCTCGATTTCGCCGACCTTCGCGATGAGGAATGCCGCCTGCAGGATCGTCAACGCGCGCTGGAACGGCCCCGCCGGCGCGCCGCGGGGCACGCATCGCCGGCGCAGCGTCCACGTCGACAGCGGGCCGTCGGCGTCGATGACCGCGTAGACGTCCCTGGCCAGCCGGCTCAGCCGGCCCTCCCGGTAGGCCTGCAGGGCGTCATCAGGGTCGCCGACGTTGCCCGACAAGGCGTAGAAGTGCGGCAGGAAGGCGAGAGAGACGTAGGCCGGCTTGCCGCGCAGGACCTTGCCGTAGTACACGCGGCGCCGGCTGACGAGGTCGTCCTTCCACTGCCAGGCCCACCCCCACATGCGGTCGATGCTGCGCGTGGCGAGCACGTCGAACAGCCCGGGGAGACCGCCCGGCCCGGCGGTGAACGCGTAGCAGAATCCCAGTGCATTGACGAACCGCAGCCCGCCCCGCCGGGTGGTGACGCGGTGGGCCGCGAGCAGGGCCGTGCGGTACGTCGCGACGTGACGGGGCGTGAGGTCCATCATCCACAGCATAACAGGGGTTGTTTGCGAGCAACGAGAACGCATCGATGACATGATCCCCGCGCACATCCACACCCTGCCCAATGGCCTTGTCGCGCTGCTGCTTGAAGATCACGTCGCACCGGTGGCGACGTTCTGGGTGTGGTACCGGGTCGGCAGCCGCCACGAACGGCCCGGGCTAACCGGCATCTCGCACTGGACCGAACACATGCTGTTCAAAGGGACGCCGTCGCACCCCAAGGGCGAACTGGCCCGCTTCGTCGAGCGCCTCGGCGGCCGGTGGAACGCGTTCACCTGGAAGGACTACACGGCCTACTATGAAGTCCTCCCCTCGGCGCATCTTGGGATCGCCGTCGAGTTGGAAGCCGACCGCATGGTCAACACGGTGTTTGATCCGGCCGAAGTCGAACGCGAACGCACGGTGGTCATTTCCGAGCGGGAGGGGAGCGAGAACTATCCGGGGTACCTCCTTCGCGAAGAGGTGGACGCCGTCGCCTACATGCGCCATCCGTACCGGACGCCGGTCATCGGGTGGAAGGACGATCTCCGCCGCATTACCGCCGACGATCTCCGGGCGTACTACCGATCGTACTACCAACCCAACAACGCGCTCGTGGTGGCCGTCGGGGACTTTTCCACCGACGAGGTGCTGGCGCGCGTGGACCGCGCATTCGGCCCGCTCTCCCCGGGGGCCGTGCCTGCCGGGCTGCAGACGGCCGAACCCGTGCAGGAAGGGGAGCGCCGGGTCGTGCTCCAGCGTCCGGGCGGCGCCACCGGGCACGTGTACCTGGCCCACCACATCCCCTCAGCGACGCATCCGGACTTCCCGGCTCTGCTGGTGCTCGACGGCATCCTCTCAGGATTCACCGGCGTCGTGCCGTTCGATCAAGTGGTGGCAGGCCGCAGCGCGCGGCTGTACCGGGCGCTGGTCGAGACCGGCCTGGCCGCCGACGTCTCATCCTCGCTGTCGGCCAGCACCGATCCCACGCTGTTCTATGTGTGGGCCACGGCTCGGACCAGCGTCGCCCCCGCGAGGATCGAGGAGCGGCTGGTCGAGGAACTCCATCGCCTTGCCGCCGAGCCGGTGGCTCCCGCCGAGCTTGAGAAGGTCAAGAAACAGGCCCGGGCCCAGCACGTGTACGCCCAGGACGGTGTGTTCCGGCGGGCGATGGCCATGGGCGCGTTTGCCGTCGTCAGCGCGCCCGAAGCCTTCACCGCGCTGCCCGAACAGATCGACGCCGTGACCGCAGCCGACGTCATGCGCGTCGCCGCCTCGTACCTCTCCACGCACAACCGGACGGTGGGCATCTACCTGCCTCCATTCGACTCGCTCACCTCCGGCGAGCTCGCTCATGGCCTGCGGCCGGCTCACTTCTGGCGAGTCGAAGGACGGGGGAGTTTCTAGGTATGGCCTGGCGGGACCGTCCGACGCCGCCGGGGCCGCGGGCCCTTCCGATTGCCCCCGACGCGGTCACCCGGATCGCGCTCGACAACGGACTGATCGCCCTCATCAAAGAGCAGCCGGGGAGTGGACTGCTCGCCGTACACGGGTATGTCACCGCCGGCGCGATGTTTGACGAGACGCGCAGCGGCCTGGCCCGGCTGACCGCGGCCTTACTCACGCGCGGGACCCGGTCGTGGTCGTCGCGGGACATCGCGGAGACCCTGGACGGGATGGGCGCGGCCGTGGGGATCAGCGCCGGCATGGAGACCGTCACCGTGAGCGCCCGGGCGCTGCGCGAAGACGCGGCAACCGTCCTGGCCATGCTCGGCGAGATGCTGATGGCGCCGACGTTCCCCGACGATGAACTGTCCAACGTGCGCGGGGAACTGGTGACGGGACTGCGGATGGCGCAGCAGGATACCCGGTACATGGCCGAGCGTACCTTCCGCGCCCTGGCATTTCCCGCCGGACACCCGCACGCGCGCATCCCGGATGGGGAAGAGGCCGTCGTCGCGTCGCTACGGCGGGACGACCTGGCGGCCTTTCACGCGGTATGGTACCAGCCCGCCGCGGCGATTCTTGCCGTGGTGGGGGACCTGCCGGCGCAGTCCACCGCCGCGATGATCCGCCGGGTGTTTGGCGACTGGGGTGGGACCGGCCCCCGGCCCCTGCCCGACACCCCGCCCGCGGCGGTGCCGCCGTCAGTCCTTCGGGCGGAAGTCCGGCTGCCCGGCAAGGTGCAGTCCGACGTCATCGTCGGGGTGCCGGGCATCACGCGCCGCGATGCCGCGTACTATCCGACCATGATGGCCAACCTCATCCTGGGCCAGCTGGGCATGATGGGACGCCTGGGCGAGCGGGTGCGGGAACAGCAGGGGATGGCCTACTACGCCTACAGCGATCTCCGGGCCGGCCTGATCGCCGGGCCGTGGTGGGTGCGCGCCGGCATCAACCCGCGCAATGAGGCGCAGGCCGTCGCCAGCATCGTCGAAGAGATCCGGCGCTTCCGGGCCGAAGGCCCGCAGCAGGACGAACTCGCCGACGCCCGGGAGTTTCTCACCGGCGGTCTCGCCCTGCGGCTGGAGACTACCGCCGGCATCGCGCAGGCCCTGGCGGAGATCGAACTCTTCGGGCTGGGCCTCGATTTCATCGAGCGCTATCCGGCGCTCATCCACGCGATTTCCGGCGACGACATCAGGCGTGCGGCCGAACGGTTTCCGCCGACCGCCTACGCCGTGGCCACGGCCGGTCCGCCTCTATGAAGATTGCCATCATCGGCGGCACCGGCGCGTTGGGAACCGGCTTCGCGGCACGGCTTGCCCCGGCCGGCTACGAGGTGTTCATCGGATCGCGCGACCCGGCGAAAGCGATGTCGGTTGCACGGAGGTTGAATCATCTCTCGGTGAGCGGGCTGAGCAATGCCGGCGCCGCCGACGCCGCGGAGATCATCCTGCTCACCGTCCCCTACGCGGCCCACCGGGCCACCGTCCTGGCGCTGACCGGCGCGGCCGCGGGCAAGACCGTGATCGATCCGACGGTTCCCCTCTTAAGCGCCCGCCCCGTCCGCCTTGCCGTGGTTGAGGAAGGCTCGGCGGCCGAGCGGACCCAAGCCATGCTCCCCCAGGCACGGGTGGTGAGTGCGTTCCAGACCGTCAGCGCCGCCCTGCTGGCCGATCTCGACCGCAGCCTCGATGACAACGTCCTGCTGTGCGGCAGCGATCCATCCGCAAAAGACACGGTGGCCGCTGTGGCGCGGGCGACCGGGCTCAGACCGCTCGACGCAGGGGCCTTGGAGTGGGCGGGTACGCTCGAGCGGCTGGGCGCGCTCATGATCGTAATCAATCAGCGCTACAAGCGAAAGCACGCCGGCGTGCGCATTACGGGCCTCGGGCCTCGGGAGTAGCCATGCGTGCGCTGACGGCGTGGGCGCCCGAAGGCATCCCGGATATCCGGCCGCGGACCGACCTGGTGTCGGTCATCGTGCAGGCTCTGCGCAGCGGCGAGCCTCCGGCCGACGGCGACGTGCTCGTCGTCGCCCAGAAGGTCGTGTCCAAGGCCGAGGGGAGGGTCCGGCATCTGGCGGAGGTCGTTCCAGGAGAGGAGGCCGGGCGGCTCGCCGAACGGTCGGGAAAGGACCCGCGCCTGGCGCAGATCATCCTTGATGAGGCGCGGGCCGTTCTCCGCGTCCGTCCCGGCCTGATCATTGCCGAACACCGGCTGGGGTATGTGTGCGCCAACGCCGGCGTCGACCACAGTAATGTCGGGCTCGGCGAGGACTGGGTGTGCCTGCTGCCGGTGAATCCCGACGAGTCAGCCCTCAAGATCCGCCGGGCCGTGGGGGACGCATTCGGTGTGGACGTGGCGGTCGTGATCAATGATTCTCACGGGCGCCCGTTTCGGGAGGGCACGGTCGGTGTTGCCCTCGGGACGGCCGGCCTCGAGCCGCTCCTGAGTTTCATCGGGCAGGAGGACCGCTACGGCTACATGCTCCGCGCGTCGGTGGAGGCGGTGGCCGATGAGCTCGCCGCCGCGGCCAACCTCCTGCAGGGGCAGGCTGCGGAAGGCACACCCCTGGTCGTGATCCGCGGCGCCCGCTTTATCCGCGGCACATCGGTGACCGGAAAATTGCTGCGTGTTCCAGAGAAGGATATGTTCCGCTGACCCGGGAGTCAGGACTCCGGACTCGGGACCCAGGATTCCGGACACGAGGGGGATCATCGTACATGAGGGTTGCCTCAGTCAAGTGCCGCATGCTGCAGGGGACGCTCGAGAAGCCGATTCAGTTCGGCATCGGGGCGTTTCCGACGTTCTCGGCCACGCTGGTCGACGTTCGGACGGACGACGGGGTCAGCGGCATCGGCGAGTGCATCGTGCGCAAGGCGCCGCAGGTGACCAAAGCGGTCGTCGACCAGCTGCTGGCGCCCGTCATCCTGGGACGGGATCCCCACGACGTGGAAGGCCTGTGGGACGCGATGTTCGCCCAACTGCGGGGGTGGGGACACTATCGGGGGTTCGTCTTCGAGGCGATGAGCGGCATCGACACCGCGCTCTGGGACATCCTGGCGAAAACCGGCGGCCTGCCGCTGTACAAAGCCCTCGGTGGTGCCGGCCGTGACCGCGTTCCCTGCTATGCCTCATCCGTGTATTTCGCGGACATTCCGGTCATGGTGGCCGAAGCCGAGGGACAGATTGCCGCCGGCCACACCGCGATCAAGGTGAAAATCGGCCGCGGCGCGGTGTTGGGCGGCCGCCGCACCGATGTCGCGTCAGTGCGCGCCATCCGGGAGGCGATCGGGCCGGATGTGGACATCATGCTCGACGTGAACAGCGCCTATGATGCCGCGACCGCCATCTCAGTCGGCCGGCAGCTGGAGGACTCGGATATCACCTGGCTGGAAGAGCCGGTGCCCCCCGATGACCTGGACGGCTACCGGAAGGTCCGCCGGGGCCAGCCGATTCCCGTGGCCGCGGGGGAGAGCGAGTTCGGGGTGTTTGGATTTCGCGAATTGATCGGCCGCGGCGCCATCGACGTCGTGCAGCCCGACGTCGCACGCGTCGGCGGGCCGACCGGCGCGCGGCGGGTCGGGGCGCTCGTCCATGCCCACAATCTCCGCTACGCGCCGCACACCGGGTTCAGCGCGGGGGTGGCCCACCTGGCGTCGCTGCACGTCGCCGCCGCGGTGCCCAACCTGCTGACCTACGAATATTTCTACGCCCCCAACCCGCTGCGCGACATCTTTGCGGAACCCTTCCCCGTGCCGATCAACGGCATGATCGATGTTCCACAGCGACCGGGGCTGGGGTTGGAGCTGGATGAGCGGGTCGTGCGAAGATTCGAGGTACCATAGAACTACGATCGCTCGGCGCCACGCGCCTCGCGATGGCATATGCCCGCCAACCTGACTCCCGAATACATGGCCGCCGACAAGAAGTTCAAGGCGGCGGCGACGCCCCGTGACAAACTCGCCGCGCTCGAAGAAATGCTGGCGACCATTCCCAAACACAAGGGCACCGAAAAGATGCAGGCCGACCTCAAACGGCGCATCGCGAAACTGCGGAATGAGGTCCAGCAGCGTAAGAAGGGCGCCGCGCGCGGTAAGCCGTTCTACCAGATCGACAAGGAAGGCGCCGGCCAGATCGTCCTCGTCGGCGGTCCCAATGTCGGAAAGTCGATGCTGCTCGGCGCGGTGACCAACGCGGAACCCGAGGTCGCCGACTACCCGTTTACGACGCGCGTGCCGCAGCCGGGGATGTGTACGTACGAGAATGTGCAATTCCAGATGGTCGACCTGCCTCCGATTGCCCCCGAGTTCGCGGAAGGATGGCTCTACGGCATCATCCGGACGGCAGACGCGGCCGTGATCGTGGTCGATCTGGCCGCCGACGATCTCCTGTCCGATACGTCCGCCGTGCTCGACCAACTGGGCGCCGCCAACATCCGCCTCGTACCCGGCGCTCCTGACGTGCCCGGCGAGAAGCGGGCGTTCGCCGTCGCAAACAAACTGGATGTCCACGGGGCAGGCGACCGGCTCGCGATGCTCCGCGAATTCCTGGGTCAGCTACCGGTCTTGCCGGTTTCCGCGGTGGCGGGAACGGGGCTGGATTCCCTGCGTGAGCAGATGTTTGAACTGCTCGACGTGATTCGGGTGTACAGCAAACCGCCTGGGAAGAAGGTCGATCTGTCCGCGCCCTTCATCCTCCGCCGCGGCGCGACCGTGCTCGATGCCGCAGATGCGATCCACAAAGACTTCGTGGCGAAGTTGAAGTACGCGCGGCTGTGGGGCGGCGAGACCTACCAGGGGCAGATGGTCGGCCGGGATCACGTCCTCAAAGACGGCGACATCCTCGAACTCCACGCCTGAGACGAGGTCGCAGGCACTAACGCCTGCGACGGGAGCGCTGCCACAGCCAGATTTCGGCGCCCTGCGGATCGCGGAAAGCACCATACCAGCCGAAGCCGGGGACCGGCGCTTTTGGCTGCAGGATCTTGCCGCCGGCGGCCCTGGCCTGCGCCAGTGTCTTCTCGACGCTGGCCACATGCACGTATGCCCGCACCGGCGACTTCGTGGGAATCGATCCGACCTTGTAAATACCTCCGCCCACGCCCTTTCTGCCCGGATCAAACAAGGTGTAGGTCGGATCGAAGTCCCTGAACTTCCAGCCGAACAAGTTCCCGTAGAACTTCTTGGCTTTCGCCACATCCTTGGTCGGGATCTCCACGTGCACAATGTTATGCATGGCCCTCGCCTCCGCCGGGATTGTCTGCAATCGTTTTCTGCAACCGCCTCGTCGCCCCTTCGCGCTGGTGGAGGGCCACCCCCGAGCACCGCCGCCCACCCTTGGAAGGAACGGCAATGGCCCGCCGAAAAGACAGTCAGACGTCCCCGGTCGCTGGAGGTACGCCATGGAAACCCCACTGTGGAAAGCTATCCTCGCCGAAGCGGTCGGCACGTTTGCCCTCATCTTCATCGGCGCAGGATCGATCCTGGCCGATCACCTCACCGGTGGCAAGGTGGGCGTCGTCGGTATTGCGTTCGCGCACGGTCTGGCGATCGGGACGATGGTGCTGGCGGTCGGCGCGGTGTCCGGCGGGCACTTCAATCCGGCCGTGACGCTGGGGTTCCTCGTGACCGGACGGCAACCGCTGGGCCGCGGACTCTCATACATGGCGGCGCAGTTGGTCGGTGCATCAATCGCCGCGCTCCTGCTGACCGCGGCATTCCCGGAAGCCACCCGGCAGGCGGTGCACCTGGGGACGCCTGCTCTGGCGGGGGGAGTGACCTCCGGCGTCGGGATCGTCGTGGAGGCGATCCTGACCTTCCTGCTGGTCTTCGTCATCTTCGGCACCGCGGTGGACCCGCGCGGCCCGGCCCCGATTGCGGGGCTGGCCATAGGACTGGTCATCACGATGGACATCCTGGCCGGCGGCGCGCTGACGGGCGCGGCGATGAATCCGGCACGGGCGTTCGGCCCCGCTCTGTTTTCCAACTTCTGGGAAAATCAGACCGTGTACTGGATCGGTCCGGCACTCGGCGCCGCCGCCGCGGCGCTTCTCTACCACCGCGCACTGCTGAACAAAGCACGGGGAGGTGAGCGATGAAGCTGACGTATTACGGCCACGCGTCGTTTCTGCTGGAGTCCGATGGCACGGCGATCCTCATCGATCCGTTTGATGCGAGAGTCGGCTATCCGCAGCCCGACGTGGCGCCGGCCGCGGTGACGGTCTCCCACGAGCACGGCGACCACAACCACGTCGCGACCGCCAAGGGAGGGCCGAAGGTCATCCGGGGGCTCACGGCCGGCGGGAAGGATTGGAATACCGTGCACGAGCGCGTCGGGCCGGTCACCATCACCGGCATCGCGACCTACCACGATACGTCGCAGGGGCAGGACCGGGGCAAGAACACGATCTTCGTGTTTGAGGCGGAGAACCTCCGGGTCGCCCACGCCGGGGATCTCGGCCACCCGCTCAGCGATGCACAGGTGTCACAGGTGGGCAAGATCGACGTGCTGATGCTCCCTATCGGCGGCCATTTCACGATCGGGCCGAAGGAAGCCGAGCTGGTGGTCGACCAGGTGCAGCCCCGGGTCGTGATCCCGATGCACTACAAAACGGAAGTCAACCAGGACTGGCCGATTGGGCCGCCTGAGCCGTTCACGGACCAGAAGGCCCCCAAGCAGAAGGCCCGGCAGGTCGAGGTGACGGCCGCCACGCTGCCGGCCGGGCGCGAAGTCTGGGTCTTGCGGCACACATAACGGGCAGAGATTACCCGCCCTCGCTGCCGAGGTACGTCAGAAGGGTGCGCACCCCGTAGCCGGTCGCCCCTTTCTGTAAGTACGGACCGGTGCCTTCCTTCGTGTCGAGGAAGGCGACCGGCGCGATATCGATGTGGGCCCAGGGGCGTCCGTCGACAAACTCCCGCAGGAACGCCGCGCCTTTTTCGGCGCCGCCCCACCGGCCGCCGGAGTTCTTCAGATCGGCCACGTCGCTGCGCATCTCTTCCAGGTACTCGTCATACAGCGGCAGCTGCCACATCCGCTCGCCCGCCCGTGCGGCCGCGTCGAGCAGCCGGTGAATCAGCGCCTGGTCGTTGCCCAGGACCGCGGCGGCGAGATAGCCCAGCGCGATCACCGCCGATCCGGTCAGCGTTGCCAGATCGATGATCTCGTCGGGCGCCTGCTGCGCGGCATACGCCAGGGCATCGGCGAGGATCACGCGGCCTTCGGCATCGGTGTTGTTGATCTCGATGGTTTTGCCGTTGAGGGCGCGGATGATGTCGCCGGGTTTGGTGGCGTTCCCGCTGGGCAGGTTCTCCACGGCCGGCACGATGCCCAGCACACGCACCGGCGGGGCCAGCGCCGGCAGCGCCCGCATGGTGGCTAGGACCGCAGCCCCGCCGGCCATGTCCGATTTCATCGTCACCATGCCCTCGGCGGTCTTCAGGCTCAACCCCCCGCTGTCGAACGTGACGCCTTTGCCCACGATGGCGATGGTGCGCCGTGGGTTGGGGGGGATGTATTCGAGCACGGTCAGCCGCGGGGGCTGCATGCTGCCCTGTCCCACGGCGAGGATCGCGTCCATCTGCTGGGCCCGCAGCGCGTCGTCATCAAACACCGTCCAGCGCAGGCCGGTGCTGCGGCCGATGTCCTCGACCAGCGCTGCGACATACGCCGGATTCACGACGTTCGGCGGCTCATTGACCAAGTCCCGGGCGAACACCGCCGCGTCGGCGAACAGCCGGCCGCGCTGCAGCCCGCGTTCCACCTCGTCCCGCTGCGGCGGGTCCGCCAGCAGCGTGACGTGTTCGACCTGCCCCGTGCGCGGCGCTCTGTACCGGGTGAACTGGTAGGCTCCCAGGATGGTGCCTTCCACCCGGGCCTGGGTCAGGGCCGCGCTCGAGTGGGGCGGGATCGCGAGGGCCGTCAGCGCCAGACGCCCCGCGTGCAGGTCGCCCGTACGCCGCACCGCGGCCGCCGCGGCCTGCCGCAGGCGGTCCAGCGTAAACTCAGTCTGGGCCCCGAGCCCGCTGACGATGACCCGCGCGGCGGCGATGCGCCCGTGCGTGTGCACGGCGGCGGTGCTCCCCGGCTTGGCCTCGAACTTCTCTTCGGCGAGGCTCGCCGACAAGACCCCGCCCAATGCCTCATCGAGCCGGTGTGCGGCCCCCTGCAGGGCGCCGCCGGCGAATACGCCGACGGCAATGGCATCGCAGGGCACGGCGTCCGGTGCGTCGGTCGATACGCTGAATTCCATCTCGTGGCTCTCCTTACTCCAGGTTCTCCCCGAGGCCTTCCTCGCGGGCCCGGTCATACGCGAGTTTCATCGCCGCGACGTCTTCGAGGGCGATCCCCTGCGATTCGAACAGCGTGATCTCGTCGGGCGACCGGCGCCCGGGAGCGCGTCCGGCGACGACCGCGCCCAGCTCAGTGAGTCGGCTCCAGTCGAGCGCCCCTTCATCCGCTGGCGCGATCAAGTCGCCGGCTTCGACCCGGGCCTGATCCAGATCGTCGACGACAATGTGGTCGGCCCGTGCGACCGCCTCGCCGTCGAGCTCGCGCCGGGTGGCCCAGTTGGACCCAACCGCGTTGATGTGCACGCCCGGCCGCAGCCAGCGGCCCTCGAGGACCGGATCGCGCGCGGTCGTCGCGGTCACGATGATGTCCACGCCCTCGGCCGCGTCCTCCGCAGACTCCACGGGCTCCACGTCCGCGGCGAGCTCCTCGGTCATCTCCTGGGCGAAGACGGTGCGGCGCTGCACGTCGCGGCTGTATGCTTTCACCAGCGCGATCGGCCGGACGACCGCGAGGGCCGCGATCTGGCTGCGGGCCTGCCAGCCCGTGCCGATGATGCCCACGGCGCCGGCGGCGGGTCCGGCCAGGTACTTCGTCGCGACGGCGCTGGCCGCGCCCGTGCGCATCTGCCCGAGCCGGTTCGCTTCCATCACCGCGAGGAGTTCGTCCGTTTCGGTGCTGTAGAGCATGCACACAAACCGCGTCGTGCCGTGCGCCGTCGAGTAGGCCTTCAGTCCCATGACCCCCAAATCGGGGAGGGCGGCCGACATCACATGCATGACCGACCCGTCGGTGGTGATCCGCTGGCGCGGACGGTTGACCGCCCGGCCGCGTCCCCGCTGGCGGAAGGCGTCTTCGACCGCGCCGATCACGTCGGGCATCTTCAGCAGGCGGGTGATATCGGCCTCGCGGAGCGAGAGCGCCATGCCATTCCTGTTCGCCGTCAGGGTGCCGCGACCGCCTCGACGAAGGCGGTGCGGGCATCCACGGCGGGCGGATCGATCTCGCAGTACTGCGTCCACCGCTCGCGGACCGCCGTCACGATCTCCGGCGGCACGCCGAGGTCCAGGGGATGCTCCGTCCACGGAGCCACCTCCACCTGCAGGGCCAGGTCATCGCAGTAGTCCAGGCAGGCATCCAGATAGTCGTCGGCCAGCGACGGCGGCAGATCCGCGGCGAACGGGGGCTCTCGGCGATCCTCGGCCGCGGCCAGCAGGATCTTCGTCAGGGCCGCCAGCGCGATCACCGCCCGCACGCCGGCCCAGCGGAGTTGAATGTTGCCGGAGCCCTCGCGGGTGGCCTCGATGCCCAGCGCATGGACCCAGACGTCGAGCGCGGCCAGACACCGCGTGAGCACCACGGGCAGCGAGACCGCGTCACGGCGGCTGAGGCGCAGGAGAATGGCCACCGCGGCGGCGCGGGCCCGAATCCCTTGGAGGGGCGTGGCGATGCGCGGCATCACGACGTGCCGGCCATAGAAGCGGTCCACCAGCAGCTCGAGGGGGCCGCGCGCCGTATAGCGGTCCGCGCGCTGCGCGGCTTCGTCGGCCAGGGTACGCCGGACCGCGGGGGCGAGCGTCTGGGCCGTCTCGAGGATGATACGCAGCGGAAGGTACACGAAGAGCGCCCACGCCAGGAGGGGAAAAACCCACCGCTGGGGACCCGTTCCGCGCGCCGCCATGACCGCGAGGGTCACGACATACCCGACCAGGCACGCGGCGAGCAGCCACCGCGCGGCCGACTGCCGGGCAGCTGGCGATGCCAGCGCGCTGAGGGCCAAACGGAGGTTCACCCCAATGAAGTTCGAGGCGGTCCCGGCAATCTTCCTGGAGAGATGGGATCACAGGGGACCTACTTGATCGGCACTTTGGTTACCAGGCCGTGACGGAATCGGGGTACCACCCCATCAGGAGGAGGTGGGGGCTATGACCACCAGATGGATCGCCGCGGCGGTGACGCTCGCCGCCGCGACCCTGTTGCCCATAGGGTCGTTTGGGCTCGACGCTCGCCAGAGCCGCGTCGAGTTCGTTGTGAAGGACAACCGCGGCGGGTTCACCGGCATCGTCCACGACATCACGGCCGCCGCGACGGTCAAATCGCAGGGAGACAGCTTCGCGGCCGACGTCGAGGCGCGGATCGATGCGCGGACGATCACCACGGGCATCGGGCTACGCGACGGCCAGATGCGCCGGGATTTCCTGGAGACGGCGCGCTACCCGTTCATCACGTTCCGGGGCACCGCCACGCCGATCGGCCGGCCCGGCGGGCTGCCCTTTCCGGGCGTCCTCACAGGGCGCCTGACGATCAAAGCGACCACGCGCGAGGTCGAGATCCCGATCCGCATCACGGCCCTTGGGAGTGTGTATCTTGCGGAAGGCCGGCTCGTCATCAAGCTGTCAGACTTCAACATCCCGATCCCGCGCTTCCTCATCTTTGTCGCTGAGGATCCGGTCACGATCACCCTCAAGGTGCGCTTCGAAGAGAAGTAACTGCCGGAAACCGGTAACCGGAAGCCGGAAACGGTGGCAGGCGCTCCTCCATGCTAGTCGAACAGAGTCGATGGTCCCGACGCACCAGTCGTCTTACGAGACATCCCAAGATGGGGGGCACGCGCGTGAGCGCACTATCGTACGCGCAGGACAATCGCCGGCGCTTTGTCGAGCAACTGGACGGCTTCCTCCGGATTCCCAGTATCAGTGCCCTCCCCGCTCATGCCGGCGACATCCGCCGCGCCGCCGACTGGCTCATCGACGACCTCCGCGCGATCGGTTTGACCACGGAACTCATCCCGATTGAGGGGAGCCATCCGATGGTCTACGCGGAGTGGAAGGGGGCGCCGGGTCGCCCCACCGTGCTGTTCTACGGGCACTATGACGTCCAGCCGGTCGATCCGCTCGATGAGTGGATCAGCCCGCCGTTTGAGCCGACGCAGCGAGGCGATGATCTGTTTGCGCGCGGCGCGTCTGACGACAAGGGACAGGTGTTCGCGGTCATCAAGGCGATCGAATCGGTCATCCGCGGGAGCGGGGGGCTTCCCCTCAACGTGAAGGTCATCATCGAAGGAGAAGAAGAGATCGGGAGTCCGGCCGTCAGCCGCTGGGTCGACCGCCACGGACGGAAGCTCGCCTGTGATTTCGCCTGGGTGTCCGACGGCCAGTTCTTCGCACCGGGAGTGCCCACGATCGTGACGGGCCTGCGGGGGTTGGTGTACACGGAGGTCGAGGTCTTCGGTGCCGCGAAGGACGCTCACTCCGGACAGCACGGCGGCGCCATCCCCAATCCCATCAACGCGCTGGGGTCGATCATCGCCGGGTTGAAGGACCGCCGCGGGCGGGTCACCGTCCCGCGGTTCTACACGCCGGTGGCGCCGCCCTCGGACGAGGAAAAGGCATCGTGGGAGCGTCTCCCGTTTGACGAGGCGCAGTACCGGCAGGAGATGGGTATCGACCACTCACCCGGTGAGGAAGGATTTGCCGTCCTGGAACGCCGGTGGTCCCGTCCGACGTTGGACGTGAACGGGATCGTCGGGGGCTGGACGGGCACCGGTCCTAAGACGGTCATCCCGGCGCGGGCGCTGGCCAAGATCAGCATGCGGCTGGTCCCCAACCAGAAAGCGAAAGCGGTTTCCCGGGCGTTTGAGAAACGGGTGCGCAAGCTGGCGCCGCCGGCGGTCCGCGTCGAAGTGCGCGAGCTGGCCGGCAGCGACCCCGTGCTGGTCGATCCCTCGGCCGCCCCGATCCAGACCGCCGCACGCGTCGCCCGCGAGGTCTGGGGGAAGGACCCTGTCTACATCCGCGAAGGCGGGAGCGTTCCCATCGTGACGAAATTTGCGAGTGTGCTGAAAGTTCCCACGGTCCTATTCGGGTTCGGGCTCCCCGACGACGGCCTGCACTCCCCGAATGAGAAATTCCACCTGCCCAACTTCTATCAGGGCATCGAGACCGTGATCCGGTTCATCGAGGAAGCCGGCTCATCGCCTGCATGATCTCCGTGCACTCCAGGATCTCCTAATGCCCTCCATCCGCGAGACCGCACTGGAGATGGTCCAGCTCGTCCTGCCCGAGCATGCGAACACCCGCGGCGGGCTCTACGGCGGGCAGATGATGAACTGGATTACGACCGCCGCGACGATGGCCGCGATGCGGATCGCGAAAGGGGCCGTCGTCCTGGCGAGCATGGATGACCTGGACTTTCTGCACGCGGTGGCGATCGGCGATGTCGTGACGCTGCGGGCGCAGGTCGAGTTCATCGGGCGGTCGTCGATGGAAGTCGACGTGGACGTGCATGCCGAAGATCCGGCCTCAGGAGTCCCGCGCCACGCGACGTCTTCGCATCTGGCCATGGTGGCCGTCGACGATCAGGGACGGCCCCGCCCGGTGGGCGTGGAGGTCATTCCCGCGGACGCGTCGGAAGGCGCGCGCCACCGTGAGGCGAGGACGCGGAAACACTCCCGCGGGGTGTACCTTGCCGGGCGCGCCCGGCAGGCCGCGCCCGCGGTTGAGGACGACGCGGGGCTGCCGCATACCCTCGAAGTGTCGCGCATCGTCTTCCCCGAAGACGCGGTGCTCGGAACGCTCATGTTCGCGGGGAAGCTCATGATCGACCTCGACCAGGTGGCCTCGATCGTGGCGCTGCGATACTGCCGCTGCCCGGTCGTCACGGCCTCGATCGATGCCCTGTCTTTCTTCGCCCCCATCCGCGTCGGCGAGATCATCGTGTACCAGGCGGCGCTGAACCATGTCGGCCGGACGTCGATGGAAGTGGGGATCAGGACGCTGGCGGAGCACCCGCTGACCGGCGAGCGGCGGCACACCTGCACCGCCTACATCACGATGGTGCACGTCGGGCCCAGCGGTCCGCGCCCCGTGCCGCCGTACCAGCCGCAGACCGATCTCGCGCTGCGACGGTTCCATGAGGCCGAAGAGCGTCGGCGGGTCCGTCAGGCCCGCCGGGCAGGGCTGACGCCGGGACTGTGAGCGACCTGTGGCTGATCGCCGCCCTCACGCTGGTCCCGTGGATTGAGCTGCGGGGAGCCATCCCGCTGGGCGTGGCGATTGGCTATCATCCCCTGTTGGTGTTTGCGCTCAGCGTCGCGGTCAACTGCCTGATCATCGTGCCCGGATTCGTGGCGCTGGATCTGTTCTACCAGCGCTGGCTGTCGCGTGTGCCGTGGGTGCACCGGCAGGTCGACCGGGTGCGCGCGCGCGGCAGCCGCTACGTGGAACGCCATAAACTGCTCGGACTGGCAGTCTTCGTGGCGGTTCCGCTGCCGGGAACCGGCGCGTATTCCGGGACGCTGCTCGCCTGGCTGCTGGGGCTCGACCGGCGGCGTGCCGGCCTGGCGATCGCGGCCGGGGTCGCCGCCGCCGGTGCCGTGGTGACCCTGGCCGCGGTCGGCGTCATCTCGTTCGTTGACTCGGTGCGCTAGTGCCGTACCAACTTGATTTGCCACATGTGCTTTTCCTTAGTACCTTGAGAATCGCTCAGAAAACAGGCTCACGTATCAAGTTGGTACGGCACTAGCGAGATGAATGAGCCGGCACAGGAGACGCCCACCGGCGTCGAACTGTTTGACAGGTCGCCGCGACGGCGATAGTATCGGGGTCGCCATGAACACGATCGGCCACCACTACATTGTTGAGGCGTCGGGCTGCAGCCCGGACGTCATCGGGAAGGTGGAGTCCGTCGAACAAATCCTTGTGCGCGCGGCGGAAGTCGCCGGCGTGCAGGTGTGGTCGATCTCGTTCCACCGGTTCAGCCCCAACGGCGTCTCCGGCGTGGTCGTCATCTCGGAATCGCACCTCGCCCTGCACACCTGGCCCGAATACGGCTATGTGGCGCTGGACATCTTCACCTGCGGCGACGACGCCAAGCCCGAGACCGCGATGGCATACGCGCTGAAGGAGTTCGGCGCCAAGTCGGCCCACATCACCGAGGTGACACGCGGCCTGGAAGAAGGCGACCAGGCCTTTTTCCACAGCATCGTGACGTGGGAAGAGCAGTTGCTGCGGAAGGCGGGCGGAGACGGGCAGCGCCCGCCGTCGGCCCGCCGCAAGACGGCCCGCCGCAAGACCTCCGCAAAAGCCAAGTCCCAATAGCATGCATCACGGGTTGATTGCAGCCCTCGCGGTCGCGTTGATGGCCGTGCCCTCTGCGGCCGCCCCCGGCGGCGGCCGGTGGGAAACGCGCGCACCCATGCTGTCGGAGCGGACCGAGGTTGCCGGGGCGGCGATCGGGACGAAGATCTACATTGTCGGTGGACTCGTCCCCGGCGGCGCGACCAGCGCCGTTGAAGAATACGACACGGCGTCGAATTCCTGGCGGCGTGTGGCCCCGATGCCGGCCGCGCTGCATCACGCCGCGGCCGTCGCGCTGGATGGCCGTCTCTACGTCGTCGGCGGCTATACCGGGAACTGGGACCCGATGAACACCACCTATGAGTACGATCCGGCCGCCAACCGCTGGCGGAGCCGCGCCCCACTGCCCACCGGGCGGGGCGCGCTGGCGGCAGTCGTCCTCAACGGCAAGATTCACGCGCTCGCCGGCGAAGATCGCCGCGGCAGCGACAGCGGGGCGCACGAGGAGTACGATCCGGCGGCAGACATCTGGCGCAGCCGCGCCCGCGTCCCGACTCCACGCAATCACCTCACCGCGGTGACGGTCGGATCGGACATCTATCTCTTTGCCGGGCGGGTTGGCGGCCGCAACGAACCGGTGACGGAGATCTACGATAGCCGGACCGACCGCTGGCGCCGCGGTGCGCCGATTCCCACGTCGCGGAGCGGCAGCGCCGCGGCCGTCGTAGGGCAGTTCGCATATGTCTTCGGCGGCGAACTCGGCCGTCCGAGCACCTATCGTGAAACCGAAGCCTACGAGTTCGCCACCAACACATGGTCGGCCCGTGCCCCAATGCCCACGCCGCGCCACGGGCTGGCCGCCGTCGCGGTGGGCGCACGTATCTACGTGATCAGCGGCGGTCCGCGCCCGGGCGGCAGTTACTCGAACGTCAACGAAGTGTTCATCCCTGAATAGGTGCGGGCGGGGCTCGGGGGCGGCCCCTTCGCTCCGAGTCCAGCTCACGCCGACCGCCCCCGTGGCAGATTGGCGAGCAACATAGGGCGGCGGTCGCCGGTCGTGGAATACCGATTAGCGACCGCAGCCGATGGCCACGTCTTCCACAGACACAAGAACCGCAGAACAGCTCGCCGCGGCCTTGAAGGCTGCTGTGGCGGGCGAGGTTCGGTTCGATCCGTTCTCCCGCGTCCTGTACAGTACCGACGCCAGCATCTACCAGATCATGCCCATCGGCGTCGTGATCCCCAAAGACGAAGACGACATCGCGGCGACGCTGCGGCTGGCCGCCGACAGCAGTACGCCGGTGCTGCCCCGCGGCGCGGGGACCAGCCTGGCCGGACAGTCGGTCGGCCGGGCGATCGTGCTCGACTGCTCGAAGTACATGCACCGCATCCTCGACATCGATGCGGCCGGCCGCCGCGCGCGCGTCCAGCCCGGGGTCGTGCAGGACGATCTCAATGCGGCGCTGCGGCCCTACGGGCTGCGGCTCGGTCCCGATACCGCAACGAGCAACCGCGCCACGCTGGGCGGCATGATGGGCAACAATTCCTGCGGCGCGCGCTCGATCATCTACGGCAAGATGATCGACCATGTGCAGGCGGCGACCGTCCGTCTGATCGACGGGACGGAACTCGGGCTGCGGCGTCTGTCTCCTGAGCAGGCGCGCGCCGTGCTCAGCGAACCCGGCCGCGTCGGCGACCTGTACCGGGCCGTCGCCGGCATCGTCGATCGCCACCGCGGGCAGATCGAATCCCGGTTCCCCAAATTGCAGCGCCGCGTCAGCGGGTACAACCTCGACGCGCTGCTGACCGATCCCACCGACCTCGTCAAACTCCTGGTCGGATCCGAGGGCACCCTCGGCGTCATTACCGAAGCCACTGTCGGCGTGGTGCCGCGTCCGGCGTACACCGCCGTGGGTGTGGTGCATTTCCACGATCTGCTCTCTGCCTTAGAGACCACCGCCGAGATCCTGCCGTTCCAGCCGTCGGCGGTCGAGCTGATCGACCGCATGGTGCTGGACATGACGCGGGCCCAGCTGGAATTCGCCCGGCAGTTGGGATTTGTGCAGGGCGATCCAGATGCGCTGCTGATTGTGGAATTCTCCGGAGATGATCCCGATACGCCGGCGGCCAGGCTGGCGGAGATGGAGCATCGGGTGCGCGCGGGCGGCCGGGCCTACGCGGTCACCCCGGCGATCAGTCCGGCCGACCAGGACGCCATCTGGAAGGTCCGCAAGGCCGGCCAGGGGCTGCTGCAGGGCGTCAAAGGCGACAGCAAGCCGATTACGTTTGTCGAAGACACCGCGGTCCCGCCGCACCTCCTGGCTCCGTACATCCGCCGGTTTCGCGACATCCTCACCGCGCAGGGGGTACGGGCGGCGTTCTACGCGCACGCCAGCGTGGGCGTCATCCACGTGCGGCCGCTGATCAATCTGAAAGAGCGCCGGGATATCGAGAGGATGAAGCAGATCGCCGAGCAGATCGGGGATCTGGTGATGGAGTTCGGCGGGACGATGAGCGGCGAGCACGGCGATGGGCTCGTGCGGTCCTGGTTCATCGAGCGGTTCTTCGGGCCCGACGTGTACGACGCGTTCGTGCAGGTGAAGCGAGCGTTTGATCCGCCGGGGTTGATGAACCCGGGCAAGATTGTGCACGCGCCGCCCATCGATGCGTCGCTACGCTACGGACCGGCGTACCGGACGGTGCCGGTGGCGACGCGGTTTGACTGGACCGTCGACGGCGGCTTCGCCCGCGCCGTCGAACTGTGCAGCGGGCTGGGCGCGTGCCGCAAGATGGCCGAGGGGACGATGTGCCCGTCGTACATGGTCACGCGAGAGGAAGAGCACTCCACGCGGGGACGCGCGAACCTCCTTCGCGCGGTGCTGTCCGGCACGCTGCCGGCGCATGAGCTCACCGGGCGCCGTCTGTACGAGGCGCTGGATCTGTGCCTCGAGTGCAAGGGGTGCAAAGCGGAATGTCCGGCCAACGTGGACATGGCCAAACTGAAGTACGAATTCCTCGCCCGGTACCATGAGGCGAACGGGCTTCCTCTGCGCGCCCGGCTGTTCGCGCACATCAGGACGCTGAGCCGGCTCGCGTCGCCGGTGGCGCCCCTGGCGTCGCGTCTGGTGGAGAGCGGGCCGGTGCGCTGGCTCCTGCATCGCGCGCTGGGGATTCACCGCGGTCGGCCGTTGCCGCCGCTGGCGCGTCAGAATTTCCTCCAGTGGTGGCGCAGCCGGAAGCCGGAAGCCGGAAACCGGACACCAGGAGTGGTGGCGCGCGGCCGCGTGGCGTTGTTCGCGGACACGTTCATGATCTACAACTATCCGGAGATCGGCCGGGCGGCGGTGGAACTGCTGGAGGGACTGGGGTTTCAGGTCATGCTGGCGCCCGCGGGGTGCTGCGGCAGGCCGATGATCAGCAAGGGGCTGCTGGACGCGGCGGCGTCGGCGGCCCGCAAGAACCTCGCCGCCCTGCAGCCGCTGGCCGAGCAAGACATTCCGATTGTCGGATGTGAGCCCAGCTGCATCTTGACCTTCCGCGACGAGGTTCCCGACCTGCTGGGGACAGACGCGCAGACTGTCGCCGGGCACACCATGCTGATCGATGAGTTCCTCATTGCCCAGCACCGGCGCAGTCCGCTGCCGCTGGCCGGAATCGGAGCCGGCCGACGGGTGCTGTTCCACGGCCACTGCCACCAAAAGGCGCTGGTGGGGTCGGGCCCGTCGCGCCAGCTCTTGTCGGAGGCGGGTTTCGCCGTCGAGGAAGTGGATTCGGGGTGCTGCGGGATGGCGGGTGCGTTCGGATTCGAAGCCGAGCACTACGACCTCTCGATGGCGATTGGCGAACGCCGGCTCCTCCCGTCGGTGCGGGCGCAGACCGGCGATACCGCCATTGTCGCCATGGGGGTCTCGTGCCGCCAGCAGATCGCCCACGGCACCGGGCGGCGGGCCGTGCATCTGGTGGAGTTGCTCGCTCAAGCGATGACGAACGGGAGTGGGGGATCGCGGGATCGCGGAACCGCGTAGATGCTCATGCCGGACGATACCGAAACACCGGAGTACCCTGGCGTCGAGGTCACTCCAGCCGCGGCCGACGATGCCGAACGTGTTTCCGCGTTCCCCCGTTCTCGCGTGGGGGCCTTTGGCCCGCCTTCGGCCCCCGCATTTGACCTTCGCACTCTGTCGCTGACGACCGCGGCTCACTTTCTCAACGACATCCACTACGCGTTTCTCGCGCCGCTGCTGCCGCTGGTGGTCGCGAAATTCAACCTGACGCTGACCCTCGCCGGCCTGCTGGCATCCATCCTCAACGCGTCCTCGGCCATCTCGCAGCCGGTCTTCGGCGCGTTCGCCGATCAGATGCGGCGGCGCGTGTTTGTGGTGCTCGGCCCGACGCTGACCGTGGCGGCGATGGGCCTGGTCGGGCTCGCGCCGTCGTACGAGGTGCTGGTCGTGCTGCTGCTGATCGCGGGCACCGGGACGTCCTCATTCCATCCGCAGGGCGCGTCCACGGCCGGGTACGCCAGCGGCCCGCGGCAGGGCACCGGACTGTCGCTGTTCGTCGCCGGCGGAGAACTCGGCTACGCGCTCGGACCGCTGTGGATCGCACTCGTCGTGAGCGCGTGGGGATTGGGAGCGACCTGGATGGCCGCGCTGCCCGGCCTCATCGCCTGCGCATTGCTGTGGGGCGCGGTGCGCCCGCAGCCGACCGCCCATGCCGTGCGCGAGCACAGGCTGCGCGCCGACTTGCGCCGGGTGGTCCGGCCGCTGGGGATGTTGTGGCTGCTGGTCGCCATGCGCAGCGTGATTATTCTCACGTTCACGACCTTTCTTCCACTGTTGCTGCGTGAACGCGGGGGCACGCTGCTGGCCGGCGGGGCCGCGGTCTTCTTTTTCGGGGGCGTCGGCGCCATCGGGGGCCTGCTCGGCGGCTCGCTGTCAGACCGGCTGGGCCGGCGCGCGGTGCTTGTGCTGTCGCTGGTGACGGGGACGCCGCTGCTGTACGCGTTTCTGCACACGCAGGGGCCGTGGAGTTTCGCCCTGCTGGCCGCGGGAGGGGTCGCCTACTATCTCACCGCGGCGGTGACGATCGTCATGGCGCAGCAGATCCTGCCCCACCGCGCCAGCGTGGCCAGCAGTATCGTGATGGGCCTGGCATGGGGAACCGCGGGACTGGCCCTTACCGGGGTGGGCGCGCTCGCCGACGCGGTGAGCCTGCAGACGGCGATGACCTACGTGCTGGGCTTGGCGCTGCCTGCGCTTGCACTCGTCAGCGTACTGCCGATGAGCGCTACGCCTCCGGTTCAAAGAGCTCGATGATGTTGCCTTCGGGGTCGAGCAGGCGGGCCAGCCGGCCGGCTTCGACCGTGCGCGGCGGCGCCATCACCTTCGCGCCCCGACCCTTGGCGTCGGTGAAGGCGACGTCGAGATCCGAGACCTGGAACGTCACCTGAGTGGACCCGCCCGAGCCGGCGGGCTTCCCGGTCTGGTCGGCGGGCGTGCGCGGCTTGACCGCGAGGATGACGCCGTCGGTGCGGAACTCAGCGCCCTGAGGAGTTTGCACGATGATCGGCAGGCCCAACACGTAGGAGTAGAAATTGACGGCTTTGCGCAGGTCTGTGACGAGGATCGTCACCTGTGTGATTTGATCGAGCATTGCCTCTCCCCGCGACCGGCGGTTGGCTCAGCCCCGGTCCAACGTGACACTCACGTCTGTGTGCCGTTCGACCATCTGCCTGTCACGTTGGAACGGGGTTAGCTCCTGACCGACGTGACCACGCAGGTCGTCGTCCGGGTCACGCCGGGCGATTGTTGGATGCTTGAGACAATCATCCGCCCCAGGGCATCCATATCGGACGCTTCCACGAAGGCGATGATATCCGTCGGTCCGGTGACCGCGTGCGCCGACTTCACGCCGGGCGTCTGCTGGATGCGATCGAGCGCCTCGGCGGTTTGACCGGGCATGACCCGGACCAACACGTATGCCTGCACGGGCAACAGGGTTCCCTCCTGCAAGTATCGGCTCGATAATTCGACCCGGCGGCCAACGGTTCCCTGCACAGGGAATGCTCGGGAACGCGATGAACAGAGGCCGCATGGCCATTCGGGTGCGCGTGCCTGCGAGTGTGGCCAATTTTGGGCCGGCCTTCGACGCGCTGGCGGTGGCGGTCGCGCTGCACAGCGTATTCACCGTCGACGCGGCGACGCGGCCCGTTGTGGAGGTCGAGGGTGAGGGCAGCCGTCTGGTCCCCTCCGACGCACGGAACCTTGCCTACCGTGCCGCGGCGGCGGTCGCCGAACGCACGGGCCGGCCGCAGGCGTTCGCCATCCACTGCCACAACGGCATCCCGCCGTCCCGGGGACTCGGCAGCAGCGCCGCGGCCATCGTCGGCGGCGTCTTCGCCGCAAACACGCTCCTGGGTGAACCGCTGCCCCCGGCCGCGCTGCTGGAGATCGCGGCAGATATCGAGGGGCATCCCGACAACGTCGCCGCCGCGCTCTTTGGCGGCGCGGTGGTGCTTGCGCGGGATGGGGCGCAGACGGCCTGGACCCGGTTCCTGCCCGCCTGGGACGCCGACATCGTCCTGGCGATCCCGGATTACACCGTGCCGACGGAGCACGCGCGCCGGGTGCTCGCCGATCGCGTGCCGCGGCGGGACGCGGTCACGAACGTCGGCCGCACCGGCCTCCTCGTGGCGGCGATGCTGACCGGTCGGCTCGACGTGCTGGAGACCGCGATGGCGGACGCCCTGCACCAGCCGTACCGCGCGACGCTCAATCCCGGCATGATGGAGGTCATTACGGCCGCGCGCCGGGCGGGCGCGTTTGGGTCGGCCTTGAGCGGGTCAGGCCCGACGATCGTGGCGGTGTGCCCCCCGCAGAAAGCCGATGCGGTCGGCGCCGCAATGGTCCGGGCTTTCGCCGACGCCGGGCAGTCGGCCCGCTCCGTGCGGGTCGACGTCGACCGGTACGGCGCAGCCGTGATGTGAGACGGCCGGAGGCGACGTGACGTGACGCTGCTGGGGCTGCGGTGCCGTGAGTGCGGGGCCGAGTATCCGGTTGAGCCGCTGTATGTCTGCGAGCGCTGCTTCGGCCCCCTGGAGACCGTCTACGATTATGCGTCGATCGACTGCGGGCACCTCCGCCAGGCCATCGAGGCCGGCCCCCCGTCCATCTGGCGGTACGGGGCGCTCCTACCGGTCGAGCGCGTCCCCGCAGTCGATCTTGCCCCCGGGTTCACCGCGCTGCAGCCCGCGGGCCGGCTCGGCGCCGCGTTAGGCGTGCGCCGGCTGTATGTGAAGAACGACACGCTCAATCCGACCTGGTCGTTCAAAGACCGGGTCGTGGCCGTGGCGATCGCCGCCGCGCACCGGTTCGGGTTCGACGTGGTCGCCTGCGCCTCGACCGGCAACCTCGCCAACGCCGTAGCCGCCCATGCGGCGCGCGCCGGCCTCCGCGCCGTCGTGTTCATCCCCCGCGGGCTGGAACACGGCAAGATCGTGACCAGCAGCATGTACCGGCCGACCGTGGTCGAAGTGGACGGCACGTACGACGACGTCAATCGCCTGTGCGCCGAGATCGCCGACGAGCACCGCTGGGCGTTCGTGAACGTCAACCTCAGACCGTACTATTCCGAGGGCGGCAAGACCCTGGGCTTCGAAGTCGCCGAACAGCTGGGCTGGCGCGCGCCCGATCACGTCGTCGTGCCCATCGCCTCGGGCAGCCTGCTGGTCAAGATCCACAAAGGTCTGACCGAACTGGCGCGGCTCGGCGTGCTGGAGAGCGTGCCCACGCGCGTGCACGGGGCCCAGGCGGCCGGCTGTGCGCCGGTCGCGGCGGCGTTCGCGTCTGGGGCCGCGACGGTCACCCCGGTGAAACCGCAGACGATCGCCCGCTCCCTGGCGATCGGCAGTCCGGCCGACGGCCGCTACGCGTTGGGCGTGGCCCGCGACACCGGCGGGACGATTACCGCGGTGTCCGACGGCGAGATCGTGGACGCGATGCACCTGCTGGCGGAGACCGAAGGGATCTTCACCGAAACCGCCGGCGGCGTCACGATCGGCGTCCTGCGCCGCCTGGCCGCCGCCGGCGCATTCGGCGCCGACGACGTGGTCGTCGCCTACGTGACGGGAATGGGTCTCAAGACGCTGGAAGCCGTTGAGACCGACCTGCCCCAGCCGGTGGCGATTGCGCCGACCTTGCGTGATTTTGAGCGGGTCGTGCTGGACAGAGTCACCTAATCTGGGGGGTACGGGGGATGGCTGTGGTACGCATTCCGTCGCCCCTGCAGCGCCTCGTCGGCAATCGACGCACGGTCCCGGGGCAGGGCGGCACGGTGGCGGAACTGATCGACGATCTCGAGCGGCAGTACCCGGGGATCCGCGCCCGGCTGGTGGACGAGCGCGGAGAGCTGCTCTCTTTCGTCAACGTGTTTGTCGACAATGAGGATGTCCGCTTCCTGCAGGGACTGCAGACGCCTGTCGGCGCGGACACGGAGGTTTCGATCGTCCCCGCGATGGCCGGCGGATGAAGTCGACCAAGTCCGCCGCCCGCCGCCGCATCACCGACCTCCGCGCGCGGATCGAATACCACAACGACCGGTATCACGCCCTCGACCAGCCTGAGATTCCCGACCAGGAGTTCGACCGTCTGCTCGCCGAGCTGACATCGCTGGAAGCGCAGTACCCCGATCTCATCACCCCCGACTCGCCCACGCAGCGCGTCGGCGCCGCACCGTCCACCGCGTTCGCCGCCGTGGACCACCGGCAGCTGATGCGCAGTCTGACCAACGCGTTCGGCGAGGAGGACCTGCAGGCGTGGGCGCGCCGGGTCCGCACCGTGCTCGGCCGCGAGCCGTCGGAAGGCTACGTGTGCGAACTCAAGATTGACGGCGCGGCGGTGTCTCTCACGTATGAGGACGGTGTACTGACGCACGGGGCCACCCGGGGGGACGGGCTGCGGGGTGAGGACGTCACCGGCAACCTCAAGACGATTCAGAGCATCCCCCTGCGCCTGCGGCGCCCCGCGGCGGCGGCCGTTGAAATCCGGGGCGAGGTCTTTTTGACCCGCGACGCCTTCGAGACGATCAACCGCGAGCGGGAGGAGAGCGGAGCCGGGGTGTTTGCCAATCCACGCAATGCCGCCGCCGGCTCGCTGCGGCAGCTGGATCCCCGCATTACCGCCTCCAGACCGCTGGACATCTTTGTCTATGGGATCGGTGCGGCGGGCGGCCTGGTGTTCCACACGCATGCGGCGACCCTCCGCTGGCTCCACGACGCGGGGATGAAGGTCAATCCGAACACCGCGACCTGTGCCACCCTCGACGACGTGCTGGGGTACGTCCACCACTGGATCGGCGCGCGCGGGACGCTCCCGTATGAGACCGACGGCGTCGTCGTGAAGGTCAACGCCCTCGGTGAGCAGGCCGAACTGGGGGCGACCAGCGCGGCGCCCCGGTGGGCCGTCGCCTACAAGTTTCCCGCCGAACAGGCCGTCACGCGGGTGGAGGCCATTCGCGTCTACGTGGGACGGACCGGCGCGCTGACCCCCGTCGCCGTGCTGGAACCCGTCCGCGTCTCGGGTGTCACCGTCACCAACGCGACGCTCCACAACGAAGACGACATCGTCCGCAAAGATGTGCGGATCGGCGACTGGGTCGTGGTGCAGCGGGCCGGGGAGGTCATTCCGGACGTCGTCCGCGTGCTCCTCGAACGGCGGACGGGAGGCGAGCACCCCTTTCAGATGCCGGCGCGCTGCCCGTCCTGCGACACGCCCGTGCAGCGCGAGACCGGGGAAGCGGTCCTGCGCTGTACGAACATCGCCTGCCCGGCGCAGGTGCTGGGCCGGTTGATTCATTTCTGTTCGCGCGGAGCGATGGATATCGACCGGCTCGGTCCGAAACTCCTCAGGCAGTTGCTCGACCGCCGGATGATCGCCGACCCGGCAGATCTGTACGCGCTGACGGCCGAACAACTGACGGCGCTGGAGCGGATGGGCGAGACATCGGCCCAACACGTCGTCGGCTCGATTGCGCGGAGCCGGCATCCGAGTCTGGCGCGCCTGCTCTATGCGCTGGGCATCCGCACCGTCGGGGCCCACGTCGCCGAGGTCCTGGCGGCGCACTTCGGCGACATCCGGCGCCTGGCAGCGGCCCCGCCGGAGGCAGTCGCGGACGTGCTCGGGATCGGACCGGTGATCGCCGCAAGCGTCACCGGGTTCTTCGCCAATCCGGCCAATACCGTGTTGATCGACAAGCTCCTCGCCGCGGGTGTGACGCCGGTCGTATCTCCCGCCGCCGCGGACGGGGCCCTGGCGGGCAAGCGCGTCGCGTTTACCGGCTCGCTCCACTCGCTGACCCGCGCCGATGCGGAATCGCGCGTGAAAGCCTCGGGCGGCCTGGTGGCCTCCAGCGTGTCGGCGAACACCGACTACGTGGTGGCGGGCGCCGAACCCGGCGCCAAGTTGGCGAAGGCGCAGCGCCTCGGTGTCACCGTGCTAACGGAGGAAGAGTTCTTGACCTTATTCGGGAACACGTCGTAGCGATGCGTGCGACCACGATTGGGCTGGCCACGGTGCTGGTCGCGGTCCTGGCGATCCTGTGGTGGACCTCCCGGCCGCAGACCGCCACCATCGAGGTGTACTTCATCCGATCCCAGTTGACCGCGGACGCCCTGGCGCCGGTGACGCGTCCCGTGTCGCTCCCCCGCCTGCCCGGGGTGGGCGTGCCGCGCACGGCGGCGGTGCGGGCCGCCCTGCAGGAATTGGTGAAGGGCCCCACGCCGGTCGAGCAGGCGACCGGCCTGAGCAGTGCGATCCCAGACGGCACACGGCTGCTCGGGGTCCGCATCGCCGGCGGCATCGTGTATGCCGACTTCAGCGGGGAGATCGAATCCGGCGGCGGCAGCGCCAGCATGCTCGGCCGCCTGTGGCAGATCGTCTATACCGCCACGCAGCCGGCGGGCGCGCCGCGGGTGCGGATCCTCATCAACGGCCAGGAACGGCAGGCCATGGGCGGCGAAGGCGTGATCATCGATCACCCACTGGCGCGGCCGGCCACACCGCCGACGTTCTGATGAGCGACGAACACGTGCCTTCCGATCCGCTGGACGAACTGAGGCAACGCCGCGAGCGGCTGGCGGAGCTCGGCGGGGAGGAGCGCGTGGCCCGGCAGCATGCCGCCGGCAAACTCACCGCCCGCGAACGGCTCGACGTCCTGCTCGACCCGGGCAGCTTCGTCGAGCTCGACGCCTTTGTGACGCCGCGCGGCGAGTTCGGTCTCGAGGCCGCCGGGGTCCCCGCCGACGGGGTCGTGACCGGATACGGGACGATCGACGGCCGGCCGGTATTTGTGTTCTCGCAGGATTTCACCGTGCTGGGGGGCTCGCTGGGCGAAGCCCACGCGGCGAAGATCACGAAGGTCATCGACCACGCGCTGAGCGTCGGCGCGCCGATCATCGGGCTCAACGATTCCGGCGGGGCGCGGATCCAGGAGGGTGTCGTCAGCCTGGGCGGCTACGCGGAGATCTTCCTGCGCAACACGCTGGCCTCGGGGGTCGTGCCGCAGATTTCCGCGATCATGGGTCCCTGCGCGGGCGGGGCCGTGTACTCCCCCGCGATCACCGATTTCGTCATCATGGTGCGCGGGACCAGCTACATGTTCGTCACCGGTCCGCAGGTCGTGAAGACCGTCACGCGCGAGGACGTCAGCTCCGGCGACCTGGGCGGAGCCGACGTCCATGCCGCCCGCAGCGGGGTTGCCCACTTCGTCGCGGACGACGACGCCTCGTGCCTCGACCTGGTCCGCAGGCTGCTGGCCTACCTCCCGCAGAACAATCTCGACGACCCGCCGGTCCTCGACCGCGGGGACGACCCGGCCCGCGCGGACCGGGACCTGGACGCGATCGTGCCCGCCGACCCGGCCCAGCCGTACGACATGCACGAGGTCATCCGCCGCGTCGTGGATGCCGGCGAGTTCCTGGAAGTGCACCGCGCGTACGCGGCCAACCTCGTCGTCGGGTTTGCGCGGCTGGACGGCCGCAGCGTCGGGATCGTCGCCCAGCAGCCCGCGGTGCTCGCAGGCGTGCTGGACATCGCGGCGTCGGTCAAGGGCGCCCGGTTCATCCGCTGCTGCGACGCGTTCAACATCCCGATCGTCTCGTTCGTCGACGTCCCGGGGTTCATGCCGGGCGTGGAGCAGGAGCACGGCGGCATCATCCGGGCGGGCGCGAAACTCCTCTACGCGTACTGTGAAGCCACGGTGCCCAAACTGTCGGTGATCACGCGCAAGGCCTACGGCGGCGCCTACGATGTGATGTCCAGCAAGCACATCCGGGGCGATCTCAATCTGGCCTGGCCGACGGCCGAGATCGCGGTGATGGGACCGGAGGGCGCGATCGAGATCATCTACCGCAAGGAACTCGCCGCGGCCGACGACCCGGCCGCGCTGCGCGCGTCGCTGGCCGCCGACTACCGGGCCCGGCTGGCGACGCCGTACGTGGCCGCGTCGCACGGGTACATCGACGACATCATCGAACCCAGCCAGACCCGTCCGCGCCTCATCTCCGCACTGACCGTGCTGGCGAGCAAACGCGCCAGCAACCCGCGCCGCAAGCACGGGAACATCCCCCTCTAGACGTCAAAGGGAACCCGCGCGGACGGCGGGAAAGATAGAAGTGTTTCCCAGAGCGCGACGATGAAGCTGGAGTACGCATCCCCCGACGACAGGAAATTCCGCGATTGGCTCCGCAAGTACCGGGAGGAAATCGGCGGCGAGGCGCCGTCGGATGCCTGGCTGGACGCCTACACGCGGCACATCTTCTCTGAGCAGGGCAAGCACCGGCACATCTGGTGGGGCGTCGACGGCGGCCGCAGGATTGGCTTCGCGGTGGCGATGGTCATCCAGCAGCCGGTCGATCGAGGGCGCCAGCAGGGGATGATCGCCGAGTTCTTCATCTACCCCGAGTACCGGCGTGAAGGGTACGGGCGGAAACTGGCCGACGCGATCATCGAGTTCTTCCAGGAGCGGGGGATCACCGACGTGCATGCCTCGGTGATCGCCGACAACGTCCGCGGCATCCGATTCTGGGAGGCCTGCAGCTTCCAGATCGCCCGCTACGTCCTCGCCCACCGTCCGGGGTTGCGCGAACAGCAGGAGAAGGAAGAGGAGGAAGAGGCCGAACTCTGACCGTCCTCGTTGCGAACCGTGGAGAGATCGCGCTGCGCGTCATCCGCGCCTGCCGCGACATGGGACTGTCCACGGCCGCCGTCTACGCGCCCATCGACCGGCACGCCCCGCACGTGGCTCTCGCCGACCGCGCCGTTCCCCTCCCTGGAGATCCTCCGCTCGAGAGTTACCTGAACATTGGTGCGCTGCTCGACGCGGCGCACGCGACCGGGGCGGAGGCCGTGCACCCGGGATACGGATTCCTCGCCGAGAATCCGGCGTTTGCCGAGGCCTGCGCAGCCGCGGGAGTGACCTTCGTCGGTCCGCCCGCCCGGGTCCTCGCGCTCTGCGGGGACAAGGCCGTGGCGCGGGCGCGTGTGGCCGCTGCCGGCGTGCCGGTCCTGCCCGGCACCGACCCCGTGACCGACGGAGACGCCGCCCACGCGGCGGAGCGGATTGGATACCCGCTGCTGCTGAAAGCGGTCGGCGGCGGGGGCGGCAAGGGGATCCATCTGGTGCGCGACGCCGGCGGACTGCCGTCGGCCCTGGCGCTGGCCCGCGGCGAGGCGGCCGCGGCGTTCGGCGACGACCGGATCTACCTGGAACGCTGGCTGGACGGGGCCCGGCACCTGGAGGTGCAGGTTCTCGCCGACGCCGCCGGAGCGGTGGTCGCCCTGGGAGAACGCGACTGCTCGGTGCAGCGTCGTCATCAGAAGCTCATCGAGGAATCGCCTGCCCCAGGGCTTCCCGAGGCGATGCGGATCCGGCTGCGCGATGCCGCGGTCGCCGCCGCCCAGGCCGTCGGCTACGAAAACGCCGGGACGATTGAGTTTCTTGTGGCCGGGGAGCAGTTCTTCTTCCTCGAAATCAACGCCCGGCTGCAGGTGGAGCACCCCGTGACTGAACTGGTCAGCGGGATCGACCTCGTCGTCCAGCAGCTCCACATCGCGCGCGGCGGGCGGCTGGCTGCCGCCGATCCGGCCGGGCGCGGCCACGCGATCGAATGCCGGATCAACGCCGAAGACCCGCATGCCGGCTTCCTGCCGTCGGCCGGCGTCATCGACGGTATCATCGAACCGTCAGGGCCCTGGGTCCGCGTCGACAGCGGCATGTACGTCGGCATGCCGGTGACGCACCACTATGACCCCTTACTCGGAAAAGTGATCGTCTGGGGACCGTCTCGGGAGGAGGCACGGCAGCGGATGCACCGCGCCCTGGAGCAGACGGCCGTCGCCGGCGTGGCCACGACGATCCCCTTCCACCTGTGGGCCCTGGAGCACCCCGCGTTCGTCGCCGGCACACACGATATCCGGTTCGCGCAGGAGTGGGACCGCCGCCGGGCCGATCCCCGGGATGAGACGCCGGCCGCCCTCGCCGCCGTCGCGGTGACGTTTTCCCACGATCGCCGCCCGGCCGTACGTCCGCCGCAGCGTCGGACACCCTGGACGCAGGCCGCGCGCGAGGAGGGGCTCCGGTGATCTACACGGTCCGCCGGAACGGCCGCGAGATCCCGGTGCGCGTGTCCCGGCATGGCGACGGCCTGGCCATTGAATTCGACGGACGTCGCTACGCCGTGGACGTCCGCCCGCGCCTGGGCCGGACGCACTTCCTCGTGACGATCGACGGGACCGTCCACGCCGTGGCGGTGTCTCGATTGAACGATGCCGTGGGCGTGGTACTCGGGCCGGACCGCTACGAGTTTGTCATCCTCCAGAGCCGGCCGGTCCCACGCCGCACGGAGGGCGCCGGCGGTCTGTCCCGGCATGACATCCACGCGCCGATGCCCGGACTCGTCGTGTCGACGCGGGTGGTGCCGGGCGACACGGTGGCGCCAGGACGCGTCGTGGCCGTTATGGAAGCGATGAAGATGCAGATGGAGATCCGCGCGCCCGCCGCCGGACGCGTGCTCGCCGTGCCGGCTCGGGCCGGCGAGGAGGTGCCGCGCGGCGCCGTGCTGGTGACGCTGGCAACGGGACCAGGGGAACCGGGACGAGGGTCCTAAGAAACGGAGCAACGTTGGCAGACGCGGAGCGGAGGCCGGGTTTTGAAACCCTCGACGGGATCGAGGTGAAACGCGTCTACACGCCCGAGGATGTGGGGGGAGGGACCTCCGATCCCGGCGCGCCCGGAGAGTATCCCTACACCCGGGGCATCTACCCCACGATGTACCGGGGGCGCCTGTGGACGATGCGGCAGTACGCCGGCTACGCGACCGCCGAGGAGTCCAACCGGCGCTACCGCTACCTGCTCGCGCAGGGCCAGACCGGACTGTCGATCGCCTTCGACCTGCCGACCCAGATGGGATACGACTCCGACCACCCGCTGGCACAGCCGGAAGTGGGCAAAGTCGGCGTCGCCATCGATTCGCTGGCGGACATGGAGGTGCTCTTCGAGGGGATCCCCCTCGAGGCGGTCTCGACCTCGATGACCATCAACGCGACCGCGTCGATCCTGCTGGCGATGTACGTCGCGATGGCCGAACGGCAGGGCGTGGCCCCCGCGGCGCTGGAGGGAACCACGCAGAACGACATCCTCAAGGAGTACATTGCGCGCGGGACGTACATCTACCCACCGCAGCCGTCGCTGCGGCTGGTGACCGACATGGTCGCGTACTGCGCCGATCACCTGCCGCGGTGGAACCCCATCTCCATCAGCGGGTACCACATCCGTGAGGCGGGCGCGACGGCGGTCCAGGAGGTGGCCTTCACCCTGGCCAACGGGCTCGCCTATGCCACCGCCGCCATGGCCAGCGGCCTGCCCGTGGACCGGTTCGCGCCGCGGCTGTCGTTCTTCTTTGCCGCGCAGATGAACCTGCTGGAGGAAGTCGCCAAGTTTCGCGCAGCCCGGCGGCTGTGGGCGAAGCTGGTCACCGAGCGTCTGGGGGCGGCCGATCCGCGGTCGGCCATGCTGCGGTTCCACACGCAGACCGCGGGCGTGGCGCTGACCGCGCAGCAGCCGGATAACAACGTCGTCCGGGTGGCCATCCAGGCGCTGGCGGCCGTGCTGGGTGGGACGCAGTCGCTCCATACCAACGCGAAAGACGAAGCCCTCGCGCTGCCCACCGATGAATCCGCGCTGCTGGCGCTGCGCACGCAGCAGATCATCGGCTACGAGAGCGGGGTGGCCAACACGGTCGATCCGCTGGCCGGCTCGTACTATGTCGAGGCGCTGACGTCGGAGATCGAGCGTCGGGCCGCCGAGTTGATGCAGCAGGTCGAGGCCGCCGGCGGGGTGCTGGCCGCCATCGAGTCGGGCCTCATCCAACGGCAGATCGCGGACTCGGCCTACCGCGAATCCCGTCGTATCGAATCAGGCGACCAGGTCGTCGTGGGCGTCAACAGGTTTCAGGCGGAGGAGGACGTGCGGCCGGAGTTGCTCCGCGTGTCCGAAGAGGTCCTGCAGCGCCAGGTCGCGCGCCTGGCCCGGGTCCGCGCAGAACGGGACAACGATGCCGTCGAGCGGGCGCTGGGCCGCCTGCGCCGGGCCGCCGGGGGGACGGAGAACCTCATGCCCCACGTGCTGGAGGCCGTGCGGGCCTACGGGACCATCGGGGAGATCTGCGATACGCTGCGGGCGGTGTTCGGCGTGTACCGGCCTCCGGCAGGGCTCTGAGATCAGCCGCGGTGGGAACACGTCTGCTGGTCGACGAGGTGCTCTCGGGTTCTCACCAGGCTGCCGCGCGCGCGATTTCGCTCATCGAAGATGGAGCCCCCGAAGGACAGGCCGTCCTCCGGTCACTCCATGCCCGCACCGGCCGGGGCTACACCGTCGGGATCACCGGCCCCCCGGGGGCGGGCAAGAGTACGCTGGCCGACGCGCTCATCCGCGACTGGCGGGGACACGGCCACCGGGTTGCCGTCGTGGCGGTCGATCCGACGAGCCCGTTCAGCGGCGGGGCGATTCTCGGCGACCGCATCCGGATGCAGGACCACGCCTCCGACCCCGGCGTGTTCATCCGCAGCATGGCGACCCGCGGCAGCCTGGGAGGACTGGCCCCGGCCACCAGCGACGTGGCCAAACTCCTCGATGCGATCGGATACGAGTTCATCCTCATCGAGACGGTGGGGACGGGCCAGGCGGAGATCGACGTCGTCGGCGCGGCGGACACGGTCGTCATCGTCCTGGTGTCCGGTCTGGGCGACACGGTCCAGACCATGAAGGCCGGGATCATGGAGATCGGCGACGTCTTCGCCGTCAACAAAGCCGACCGCGGCGACGCCGACCGCACGGCGGCGGAAGTGAAGATGATGCTCGGGCTCAACCCGCAGCCCGGAGGCTGGCACCCACCGGTCATCCGGTCCGTGGCGACGACCGGAGAAGGCGTCGCTGAGGTGGCCGGTGCCGTCGCCGACCACCGGCGCTATCTGGAGCAGCACCGGCTGCTCGAACGCCGCCGGCGCGACCGCCGCCGCGCCGAGATCCTGCACCTTGTCGAGCTCAAAGCCCGCGGGCGGGCGCTGGAGGCCGTCGCGCGCAGCGGGCGGTTGGATGAACTGGCCGATCAGGTCTACGCGGGGACGATCGATCCCTACACCGCCGCGGACGAAATCCTGCGGGCGGCACCGCCGTGATTCTCGACCACGTGGGGGTCGCCGTCTGGGAGCTTTCCACCGCGGTCGAGCTCTACGCGCACACCTTCGGCGCGGCCGTCAGCGAACGCTACGATCTTCCGGACGACCACGTGCGCGTGGCGTTCCTCGATGCCGGCGGCGCGCTCATCGAACTGCTTCAGCCGCTGGGTGAGCAGGGGCCGGTCTTCCGGTTCCTGCAACGCCGGGGCGAAGGGTTGCATCACCTCGCGTTCCTCGTCCCCGACATTGCGCGGGCATTGGAGCAGGCCCGCGCGGCGGGACAGCGGCTCATTGACGAACACCCCCGGTCTGGGGCCGGAGGCCGTCTGGTCGCCTTCGTGCACCCGGCTGCCGCCCGCGGGGTCTTGATCGAGCTGGTCCAGGCGCCGCAGGCGCGGTAGCCTCCGAGGTATTGCCAGAGAGGTCCTTCTCTCTATAGAATTAGGGCACACTCACTGAACTGTTTCGCATATCCGGGGTGGGCAAGACGGCGGCGGTTCGCTAACCCAGCGATTGGCGCTCGCCGGAGGTGATGGATTGTCTGATGGTATTGCCCCCGCCGCAGGACGTCCCGACGTAAGCAGGAAAACTCAAGTCTCCCTCACCGCCGTGATTCTGGCGGCCGGCCTCACGCTGCTGCTGCTGGCCGCCGGCATCTACGGGCTGCTGCGGAAAGAGATCACCGTGGTGGTGGCCGGCCGCGCCCGGCAGCACGTGACGTTCAGTCCAACCGTGCGGCAGGCGCTGGCCGAAACCGGTGTCGTGCTGCGTCGCGGCGATGAGGTGTCGCCGTCTGTGGCCTCCCGGCTCTCCGAGGGCACCCGCGTGGTCATCCGCCGGGCCGTGCCGATCGTCCTGACCGCCGACGGACGGACCGTGAGTGTCACCAGCGCCGCGGCGACGGTCGGCGACCTGCTGCGCCGCCGGGGCGTGGCCCTCGGAGAGCACGACAAGGTGTTCCCGGCGCCCCACGCGTCCCTGTGGTCGGGGGCGCGGGTCCGGGTCGTCCGGATTGTCCACAAGCTCATCGCCGAGCGGGTCGAGATCCCGTTCCGCGTCGTCTCGACCCAAGACCCTGGCACCCCGCGGGGGATCGTGCGGGTGAAACAGCCGGGCCGGAAAGGCGTGAGGGAGCGGCTGTACCGCCTGACGCTGGCCGACCGGGTCCTGGTCACGCGCACACTCATCGGCGAGCGCGTGATGCGGACGCCCCTTGACCGGATCATCAGCGTGGGCACGCGGATCCTCATCGTGTCGAGGGGCCAGTTCACCGGCAAGGAACTGCTGGAGATGACCGCGACCGCGTACGCGCCGTGGTGCTGCCCCGGTGTGGACGGAGTGACCGCGCTGGGGCTGCGGGCCGGCTATGGCGTCGTCGCCGTCGATCCCGCCATCATCCCCCTGGGCAGCCGGCTGTACATCGAGGGGTACGGCTACGCCATCGCGGGCGACACCGGCGGACTGATCAAAGGACTGCGCATCGACCTGGGATTTGACACCGCACGGGAAGCGGTCCGGTTCGGCCGCCGGGCGGTCCGTGTCTACATCATCGAACGCGCGGCCAGACGCTAGGCCCCCGTTCCAGGTCGGCAGATTGACGCTGCGGATTTGAGTCCTGGGGCAGCCGACTTGGAACGGGGTAGGACCATCGCGGATCTGGCGACGCCGGCAGGCACCGCCCGGGTGCTGCGGGCGTTTGGGCTCCGGCCGAAGAAACGCTGGGGCCAGCATTTCCTCGTCAGCCGCCGCGCCCTCACCGCGATCCTCGCAGCCGCCGACGTGCGGCCGGAGGATACGGTGCTGGAGATCGGCGCCGGGCTGGGCACCCTGACGGTCGAACTGGCGCGCCGCGCCGCGGCGGTCGTGGCGGTCGAGATCGACACGGCCCTGCTGCCGGCGCTGCGGTCGTCGGCGGCCGGCTTCACGAACGTGGTCCTCATCCACGGCGACGTCATGCGGGTTGACCTGGGCGTCATCTCCGCCGGGGCGACGAAGGTCGTCGCCAACCTTCCTTACGCGGTGGCGTCGCCCCTCATCGTACGGCTGCTCGAGCGTCCAAGAGCCGTGCGGCGGATGGTGCTCACCATTCAACGGGAAGTGGCCGGCCGCCTCACGGCGTCCCCCGGCGGAAAGGACTACGGTGCGCTGTCGGTAGCCGTCCAGTATCGCGCGGATGTGGAGGTGGTCGGGCGCATTCCCGCCAGCGGGTTCTATCCGCCGCCTGAAGTTGAATCCGCCATCGTCCGGATGGAAGTCCTTGATCGGCCACGCGTCGCCACGCCAGACGAGGCCGCGTTGTTCCGCGTCGTCCGAGCCGCGTTCGCCCAACGGCGGAAGATGCTGCGCAACACCCTGGCCGCCGGGCTGGCCATCGCGCCGCCGGAGGCCGAGCGGGCCTGTGCGGCCGCGGGACTGGATCCCCGGCGCCGCGGGGAAACCCTGTCACTAGAGGAGTTTGCGGCGCTGGCGGCGGCGCTGAAGAGGAGAGGGTAATTCCATGAAAGCGGGAACTCAACAGAGGGCCATGTCCGACGACTACACCGACTACTACTCCGCCAGCGCGCGGGTCATGACCCGGTCACTGATCCGCGAGCTGCTGAAGCTCACGCGCCGCCGCAACATCATCTCGTTCGCCGGTGGACTGCCCGACCCGTCCACCTTCCCGGTCGAAGAACTCAAGGTCATCACCACCCATGTGCTCGAAACGCAGCCGCAGCTCGCCCTCCAGTACGGACCGACGGAGGGGGACCTGCGCCTGCGGCAAGAGCTGGTCAAGTGGATGGCAAAGGACGGCATCCG
>DATDQT010000026.1:0-2567 GCA_035292085.1 bacterium | reverse complement strand
CACGATCACGGGCCCGCACCAGTGGCCCTGCAGGTAGCGCAGCAGCAGCAGGCCGTCTTCGTCCGGCAAGGTCAGGTCCAGGAGGATCAGGTCGATCGGGGGCCCGGTGAGCGACTCGCGAAGTTGCGCACCGCTGGTTGCAGTGCTGACCCGGTATCCCTGTCCTTCCAGATAGCGGCAGACCAATGCGGCGATCTCCGCATCGTCATCCACGACGAGCACATGCGGCCGGGAAAGGGCTTCCACGGGGGTAGGGCCAGCCGTATCCATCGATTTCCCCGGATTTCATACCTCGACTCAGGTACAAACGCACCGGAACGCGCATATCGGACGAGGCAGGCTGACCCGGCTCGCCCAGCGGGGGGCCGGGAGAGGCTTGGGATGTCTCTCGCGTCGGGGCGGGGCAGGGGGAACTGCTCCCGCTGAGGCGGGAAGGTCAATGCCGCGTGGAGGTCAGGCTGGAGGCGAATCGACTCAGGGCCACGTGGTGCTCAACGGCGGGCAGGTGTGCGGCGTCCACCACCAGCGTGGCTTCGGGTGGATGCTGGCACAGCTTCTCGAGATCGGCGAAGGCCGATTCGGCACCCCGTCCGCCCTCGGTGCAGAAGAACGCCACATGCGGGGCACTGGCGCCGTAACGCTTGGCATAGGCGCGTACCGGTGCCGCCATCCGCCCAGCCCACACCGGCCCGCCAATCACCAGCAGGTCGTAGTCGGCGGGATTGTGGCTGGCGACCAGGATCGGTGGCGTGCGCCGGGCAACACTGTCGAACAGGGCGCGCAGCGTCCCGGTAAAACCCTGGCGCGGTCGCGGTTCATTGATCTCTTCCAGTTCCGCACCGGTGAAATCCCGTATCTCGTTGGCGATGCGCCGGGTATGTCCGGTCATCGAGTAGTAGGCAACCAGGGTCTTGGCGGACATGGCGAACTCCTTACGGGTCGTACTGAGGTCACGCGAACGTCCATCGGTTTCGACCGCCGGGCGCCAACTCGACTGCCACCAATGCACTTCCCGCCACAGTGGAGATTACCCGGCTTGGACTTCCTTCCTCACCGGGTAATCCCACGAGCCAGATCGCGTCCCTGCGTACTTCCTGCTGGCTCAACTCAACTCATCCTCAGCTGATCCTCAACCGGTCATCCACCATGCGCACTCCTGGCGCCGCCCATGCCGCGTGCACGACGGCCTGCCGCTCATCCCAGTTGTCGACCTCGCCCTCGAGGCTGACGGTACCGCCGTCACGCACGTTGACCTGGATGCGGGCAGCTTCGACCTCGGCATGGCGCTTGAGTGCATCGGTGATGCGCTCCTTGACCGCGACCGGCTGGACACTGGGTTTCAGGGTGATGTTGTTGATCACGCCGGTCACGCCGGACAGCTTGCGGACGGCGTTTTCCGCCGCTTCGCGCTGGTAGTTCCAGTTCAGCTCGCCGGTAAGCGTCACCCAGCCCTTCTGCACTTTCACATGCACCGTGTCGCGGGGAACGGCGGCATTCCAGGCCAGCATGTTGACCGCGCGCTTGGCGATTTCGTCATCGGTCTGTTTCGTTTCGCTGGGGATACGCACTTCAATTTCCTGGGCGATGGCCTTCACTCCCTTGACCCGCCAAACGGCACGTTCGGCGGCCAGTTTCTGGGTGTAGGTCGACACGTGCCCGGTCAGGGTGACGACGCCTTTCTCCACGGCGACACCGATATCGGACGAGTCAATGCTCGGCTCGAAATCGAGTTCATCGATGACGTTCTGGCGTAGCTCTTTATCGTTCATTGGTGACTCCAGGGTGGGGGATGGAAATACGCCATTACGGCGGCTTATTACGGCGTTATCAGTCCAGGCGGGTTGATCTCGATCAACCTTCGCTCCACCCGGGGCGTTCCTTCGCCCTGGTGCGTCCCTGGCTCAACTGATGCGCAGGTGGTCGTCCACCATGCGCACGCCCGGCGCGGACCATGCCGCGTGCACGACAGCCTGGCGCTCGTCCCAGTTGTCGACTTCACCCTCGAGTGCGACGGTGCCGCCTTCGCGGACGTTGACCTGGACCTTGGCGGCCTCCACCTCGGCGTGACGCTTGAGCGCATCAGTGATCCGCTGCTTGACGTCGGTGGCCTGGACAGACGGCTTCAACGTGATGTCGTTGATCACGCCAGCGACGCCGGAGAGCTTGCGGATCGCGTTTTCCGCGGCCTCGCGCTGGTAGTTCCAGTCCACCTGGCCGCTGAGCGTGACCCAGCCGTGCTGGACTTTCAGGTGCACGGCGTCGCGGGGGACGGCGGCATTCCAGGCCAGGATGCTGACGGCGCGCTGGGCGATCTCGTCATCGTTCTGCTTCTTGTCGCCCGGTATGCGCACCTCGATTTCCTGTGCGATCGCCTTGACGCCCTTCACCCGCCACACGGCGCGTTCAGCCGCGAGTTTCTGGGCATAGGTCGGTACGTGGCCGGTCAGGGTCACGATGCCGTTTTCCGCGGCGACGCCGATGTCGGCGGACTCGATGCTCGGTTCGAAATCGAGCTCGTCGATCACGTTCTGACGTAACTGCTTGTCGTTCATTGCGGTCTCCGGTCG
>DATDQT010000025.1:0-3913 GCA_035292085.1 bacterium | reverse complement strand
TTGTCCGCGGTCACGATCCGGGGAATCCAGTGCGGCGGCACGCGGAAGAGCTCCTTCTCCGGCTGGATGCTGCTCAGGGCGACCCAGGCAAAGGGCGCCAGGATGTAGGCGGCCACCACCAGCCCCAGCAGCGTGACCACGAGGTTGCTCCACCGCCGCTTTGGGCTCATTCCCGGTACAACTCCTCGCTGCGCAGCAACCGCAGGTAGATCACGATGAACACGACCAGCGAGGCGGCCAGCAGGACGGCCAACGCCGCCCCCTGCCCGAAGTTGTAGGACGTGAACATGCTGTTGTAGATGAAGTAGGAAATGAGCGAGGTCGCGCCGGCCGGGCCCCCGCCGGTCATCACGTAGAGCAGATCAAAGGTCACGATCGCGACCATCGTCTCGTAGACCACGATGATGAGCGTGGTCGGGATCAGCAGCGGGATCGTGATGTGCCGCAGGGCGGCCAGGGCGCCGGCCCCGTCGGCCCGCGCCGCATCAAAGAGCTCGTCGGGAATCGCCTGCAGCGCCGCCAGGTACAGGATGGACGTCAGCGGCACTTCCTTCCACACATGGGCAAAGAGCACGGACAGCAGCGCGGTGGTCGGCCGCGACAGCCAGGGAACGTACCGTTCGATAATCCCCAGGGAGTAGAGCGCGCCGTTGAAGGCGCCGTAGCTGCTGTTGAAGATCCAGGCCCAGATGATGCCGCTGATCACGGTGGGGATGGCCCACGGCAAGAGGATGGTCACGTTGAGGAACGAGGCCATGCGGGTGCGGGCGTTGAGTAGGTGGGCGATGCCGAACCCCAGGATCGTGGCGAACGGCACCGCACCTGCCGCGAACGTCAATGTGTGCCGCCACGCGCTGGTGAAGAACTCGCTGCGGATGACGTCCAGGTAATTCTTCAGCCCGACGAAGGGCGTGCTCCCCGGCTTGTAGAGCACCACCTCCCGCAGGCTGGTGACGACGGCAAACCCGATCGGATAGAGGGTAAAGAGGGCGACGAGCAACACGACGGGCAGCACCGTGGCGTACGCGTAGCGCGCCTCGCGGTACTTCGGCCGTGGCGGGACGACCAGGTTCATCGATCAGGTAAAAGGGGGACAGCCGGCGGCTGTCCCCCCTCCTCCCATCTCCTCTCCGCCCCTACTTCCTCATCTCCTTCCACTTCGCGGCGGAGGCCTTCAGCGCGTCCAAGGCGCTCTTCTGCCCGAGCAGCGCCTTGTTCATCTCCTTCTGGAACTCCAGGCTCCACGTCCCCCAGAAGGGCGTCAGGGCCTCCTTGGCCCGCGCCAGCTTGGACTGCTGTTCCTCGAGGGTGACGTTCCCCCACTTGTTGATCGCCGCTCGAATCTGCTGGTCCTTGTAGAGCGGCATCTGGGCGAAGCCCAGCCCCTTCTCCAGGGCCCACCGCTTGACCACCGTGAACTGCCCGTCGGTGCGGCCGCCGAAGTACTCCAGGAACTTCCAGGCCGCGTCGCGCGCATCCTTGCCCCGGTCGGCAGCCATCTTCGTCATCGCGTAGAATCGGACGAAGCCCACCGTCCCGTGGGTCTCCCCCGGCATCAGCGCCATCTTGAACTTCCCGGCCTGCGCGTGCGCTCCCGGGGTGTTCAGGTCGGCCAGGTTGTACTTGGGGAGGACGGCGAAGGCCACCTGCCCCGCGCCCATGGCCTTGACCAGCGGGATCTCCGTCGTCTCCAGGGAGGCGGGGTTGATGATCTTGTGCTTGCGCATGCCATCGGCAAGCCACTGCGCGACCTTGTGCGCCGCCGAGCCATCCTTGTCGAAGATGGCGTTCAGGTCATTGTCGAACATGCGGAAGTCCTTGTACGAGTACACCATGGAGAGGAAGACCTCGATGTACCAGGGGGTGATGTCCTGGAACTGGAACATGATCGGGTACTCGACAACCTTCTTCTCCTTCATGGCCAGGGCCATCTTGGTCACATCGTCCCAGGTGGCCGGCGGGCGGGAAAACCCGGCCTTCTTCAGCATGTCCTCGTTGTAGATGAAGATGATCGTATCGGCGTAGTAAGGCAATCCGTAGAGCTTGCCTTTGTAGGTCATGCCCTCGATGGCATAAGGGGCGAAGTCAGGCTTGTAGGGCTTGATCTGCGGGAAGTAGTCCTCCAGCGGCACGATCCAGTTCGCCGCCGCCCACGCCTGCAGCCAGTGGTCAGACGAATATGCCACGTCCGTGGCGGTCTTGCCCACGAAACGGGCGGTCATGACGTCGGTGTACTTCTCCCAGGAGAAGTCCTGCATCGCGACTTTGATCCCGGGGTTCTTCGCCTCGAATTTCTTGATGTTGTCGAGGATGACGTCGTTACTGTACGACCAGACGGTGAAGGTCAGTTGGACGGGGGTCGCCCCGAACGCGACCGCAGTCGTCAAGCTGAGGGCGACCAACAGGGACACGATCGACCGTCGTGCATTCATCCTCCTCACCACCCCCTTATCTCCGTTTCACCTGACGCTTGCCGCTCCTAACAGAACTTCGCTTCCCTTGCCTTGCGGCCGGCCGTGCGCGGCGCCCCGCCGCCGCGGGAGGCGCAGCTACCGGCTTCCCCAGCTGGCCGGCCAACCACAGCACGGCCTGGCGCCAGAATTGGTGATAGCCCGGCCACTTCATGAAGTTCACGCCCCAGTGCGGCGTCGTGTCCGAGGAGAACACCATTGTCCGTCCACGGCCGTAATCGCGCACCGCAATCAGGGGATCCTGGGGCGCCGTCCGCGACGACCGGACTGTCGCCAGGACACGGGCATCCGGCCGCGGCGCCGCGCGGTTGTAGCCCAATAGCGGCGGAAAGGGCTGCCAGGCGATCCCCTGCATGACCGGGTGAACCCGGTCCTTGATCGTCACCAGTGCGCCGTGCGGTGTCTCCACCCGGTCGTCGGTAGCCTGGAAGACCACCGGCAGGGCCTCCTCGACGGGTGTCCCGTGCCACACACCGTGGCCGAAGCGGCCCTGGAAAGATAGCCAGCCGCCCACCATGAGCAGCCCCCCGCCCCCCTTGACGAACTGGCGGATGAGCTCAGGACGGTTCGGCAGCACGATGGTCTGGGGAGACGTCCAGGCGTCCGGCGTGTAGAACTCGGGATAGAAGTAGAAGATATCGGCCTCAACTTCCTCGATGACGATCACGTCATACTTCTTCAGTTCGGCGAGTTCGCGGGGGAAGCTGCTGTAGACCTCCCAGCTGGGCTGCTGCGTCACCTGGATATCACCGCCCCGTTCCAGCCCCTCGATAAAGGCGCGGGCCCAGTTGTGGAACTGCAGCCCTTTCACCTCCAGGGCGAACGGCGACAGGGCGAACAAGGGACCGAACATCGCGCCGGCCCCGCCCGCATAAAGCACTCGCGTCATCGCGCACCTCCGATCTGCAGGGATGTGTCCCACGTCACCACGGGTTGGAGATACCGGGGGGCGTCCGGCTCCACGCCGCGCGCCCGCGCAACGTAGAGTGCCAAGAGCTGCATCCACAGGCCGGCCAGCAGCATCGCCGGGACGGTGCCCATCTCCGCGGTAAAGCGCACGGCGGGCAGGCTCTCCACCGGCGCCCCCACCGCAATCACCACCGCGCCGAGATCCGCCAGATGCTTCAGGACCTGCGCCTCGTAGGGGGAGCCCCGGCTGGAGAGCAGACCGATGACGACCGTCTGGGGCGACACTGCGGCCTTCGGCCCGTGCAGGTACTCCAGCGTGTGGTAGGCGTAGCCCGGCACAAGCGCCATCTCGGTCATCTTGAGGGCACCCTCGCAGGCGATCCCATACAGCGGTCCCGACCCCAGATAGACATACGGGCGGGAGGCCGCACCGGCGAAGGCGCGGGCGCGATCGACCAGGGCAGACAGGTCGCGGGCCGCCAAGCCGGGTGCCTGGTGCAGGCCTTCCACCGCCCCGACATCGCCAGACAGCG
>DATDQT010000024.1:0-3539 GCA_035292085.1 bacterium | reverse complement strand
TCCCCTGTCCGGTTGGCCCTGTCCCATATGACGGGATTCATGATCGTGTCGGCCCCGACGGCTCCGCCGTCAGGGACGCGACGCGCTGCGCGACGATCTGCTGCAGGTCCTCGACGGTCTCCGCAGAGTTGGCAATCACGGACGCGAACGCGCCGCGGTCAAGCGCCAGCAGTTCCGACGGTTCGATCGCCCGTACGGTGGCGCTGCGCGGTTCTCCGCCCAACAGGCCGATTTCCCCGAAGTATTCCCCCGGTCCCAGGAACGCCACCGTGCGATCTCCGCGGAGTACCTCCACCCGTCCTTTGGTGATGATGTAGAACCGGTCGGCGGGTTCGCCCTCGCGCACCACGACGTCTCCGGGAATCACGGAGACAGCCTGCAGGTGCTTGGTGGCCGTGGCGAGTTCCTGCTGTGACAGCCGCGGGAACGCTTTGGCCAGCCATTCGTCGTATGCGACGCGCAGCTGCCAGACAAACGCCAGCATCATCGGAATCGATTCGACCAGGTTGTAGAGGAAGTGCACGTCGGCGCGGGACAGCGGAATGTGGATCACGCCGCCGCGGGCGAGCAGGCCGGGCAGGCCGGGCGTCCCGGTGCGCAGGAAGTTGGTCATGATATACAGGTGCTCGATTTCGTGGACGGCGGCGACGACCACGCTGACCCACAGCCACGGGTTGCGGCGAAACTTCAGAGCCAGGAGCAGAAACGCGATGAGCAGGTAGGTATTGAATCCGAAGTGCACCCACTCGATGTCCAGCTGGCCGAAGATGCCGCGGGCGGCGGGGCCGGTGAGCCCGAGGACGTGAATCTGGTACACCTGGACGAGGTGTTCGACGAAGTGGCCGAGTTGGGAGATGAGCACGACCTCGAACAGCGCCAGCCACGAGTAGTGGCGGTACCGCCACATCATCTCCAGTGTGAAGACCGGCACCCACGGCAGGATCGTCGCCAGCGCGATGACCCACAGCGGCAGGCCCTGGATGATCGCGAGAAACTGCGCCGCGTACGACGCGACAATGGTCGCCGCGATGACGTTCAGCGGCACGCGGTTGAACGACATGAGGCTGAGGCGCATTGGAAATTCCCCCCGACGGGAGACTGCGCCGGAGATGGCGGAGTTCCTCTCGCGGCTCCTTATCCGAGAAACGCGCGCTGCACGAACCACGTGAGGCCAACCAGCGCCGCTGACGCCGACACCCACCGTCGCGCCCGCTGTGCCCGGGGCCAGCGGTGGAGCATCCGCAGCACGCCGTAGGCCGCGGCCACGATGACGATCTGGCCGAGTTCCACCCCGACGTTGAACCCGACCAGCGACGAGGCCAGCGCGGGGCGGGGGAGGTCGAGATCCCGGAGGATCGAGGCAAACCCGAGGCCGTGGATGAGGCCGAAGGTGAACGTGACGGTCCATCGCTGGCGCAGCGTAATCCCTGACCGCAGGACGTTCTCGGCCGCCACGACGACGATGCTGAGGGCGATGGCGCTCTCGACCCACCGGCCGGGCAGGCTGATCACATGCAACGCCGCCAGCGAGAGCGTGATCGAGTGCGCCGCCGTGAAGGCGGAGACGATTTTCAGCAGGTCCCGCAGGGTCCCCCCGAGCATCAGCAGGCTGAGCAGGAACAGGATGTGATCATAGCCGGTGAGGATGTGCTCGATGCCCAGGACGATGAAACTGCCCAGCCGCGCCAGGAACGCCGGCCACCCGGCGCCCAGAGTCAGGGTCCGGGTTTGGGGTGTAAAGACGAAGGTCTGTACCCTCCCATCGCGCACGATGGTCGCCAGGCAGCTGGCCGTCGGTACGCCTGCGGGAAACAGATCGTAGCGGATCGTCAGCGCGTGGAGCGGCCGCGGCCAGGAGTAGGTGAGCTCAAGCGTCCGGTGTGTCGCCGCCAGTCTCGCGTCCTCCGGTGGTCTGAGCGCATACACCCTGGCGATCCCTGGGCCCGCATCGGCGGCGAGCACGAGGTGTTGCTCGAAATATGCCGCGAGCGCGGCAGAGTCCCCGTCGGGTCCCGTGCCGGAGAGGAGTGTCGCCGGCAGGGTCACGGTGACGCGGACCGACGAGGCGCCGACTACAATCTCGGCGACTGACCGGTCCGCCCAGTGAGCATACGCGGGGACGATGCTGCTCAGTGCGAGAAGCATCGCGGTGATCGCCGTCACACAGACCCAGCGGCGCATCGCAGTTCCCTCCCTACAGGCCCAGTCCCGCGACCGTACGGGCCCCGTGGTCAAACGTGGGATCCGTGCGTGCGGCGAGCTGGAAGAGGACGTCTGCGGCCGCGGTCCGTCCCAGGTGCTGCTCAATGAGGGCCGCCCGGTAGAACAGCCGCGCGTCACGGATGCCGCCGGCCAGCGCCTCGCGCATGACCGCAGACGCCTCGTTCAACCGACCGGTATGCACCAGTGACCATGCGTACGCGTCCAGCGTGTCAGGATCTCGCCGCACCCGCAGTTCCTCTCGGAGGAGATCGAGCGCCTCGGCGGCGTGCGTTTCAGGATCATGGCTGAGCAGTACGATGGCCAGTTCCCGGCGGTGGCCAAAGGCGCCCGAGGCGACATCCCGGCGCAGTCGGGATTCGGCCATCGCCCAGAACCGCTGGGCACCGACCCGATCCCCGCGCAGCGCGTGCACACGGGCCAGCCCGCGCAGCACCACGTGGTCGTAGACATTGGGCGATGCGGCGGTGAGGGTCACCACACGCGTGAAGTAATCCTCGGCGGCGCGGTAGTGACCCGACCGAAGTTCCAGTTCTGCCAGATGCACCAGCGCCAACGGGTACTGCGGCAGAATGCGCAGTGCCTCGAGGTACAGGTCCCGCGCACGGTCGAGGCGGCCGCGCTGGTAATAGAAGCGGCCCCACACCGTCCGGAGGTAGGCCGAACTTGCGGTTTCCCCGGCTTCTTCGGCCGCCAGCGCGCGCGCGAAGTCGTCGAGCGCGGCGCGATCATGTCCTGAGGCGACGGCGACCAGCCCGCGCAGAGTGTAACTGCTCAGTCCCGGCGCCCGCTCGACCAACGCCTGAGCGGCCCACCGCGCTTCGCCCACTCGCCCGCGGGCGAGTTCGGCGGTTGCCACGATGGCCAGGCCTTCGTCACCGGCCCGGCGGGCCAGGCGAATCGCGCGCGCGAATTCGTGTCGCGCTTCGGCCACCTTCGCCAGGACGAACAGCGCCCCGGAATTGTGGAAGGGGAGGTTGTTCAGCGACCGCTGCGCCGCCTGTTCGGCGAGCAGGTACCAGGTGAGATCACCGGTGGCCCGGGCCATCTTCAGGTAGGTGTGGCCCAGCGCCGACAGGTCCAGGCCGCCGGATCGGTTCCGGCCGATGCGGGCCTGGTAGAACGCGATCTCCTCGCTCAGGGCGGCAAGGACCGCGCCCTTCGCGGGGCGTTCGTAGCGGTACCGGAACGGAGAGGCCTGCCCGTCGGTGGCGCCGCTCCATACGCGGTAACCGATGGTCAGGATCAGGATGGCGACAAGGCCGGTTGTCAGATATAAACGTGTGCGGGTCATCGTGTCCTCGCGATGGCATGCTCGG
>DATDQT010000023.1:0-5076 GCA_035292085.1 bacterium | reverse complement strand
CCCGACGTTGACCAGGAAGCCCAGCCGCGACTTGATTTCCTTGAGGATCTGATGGGCGATGAGTTTCTCCCGCTCGGTCAGCGTCAGCACGTTGAAGAAGTCCAGCGCCTGCCGGACCGTCAGGGCCGTGAGCTGCGCGATGTTGCGCCCGCCGAGGCGGACGCTCAGCGACTCGGGTTTCAGGCGCGCTCCCCGGCAGGTCGGGCACGGCAGGGTGGTCATGTACTGCTCGTACTCCTCGCGCATGTACTCGGAGTCGGTCTCCTTGTACCGGCGCTGCAGCTGGTTGAGGACACCTTCAAACTTGGTCTCGTAGACCCGCAGCGCGCCCCACTTGTTGTGGTACTTGACCTTGATCAGCTCGGTCGAGCCGTGCAGCAGCACGTCCGTGAACGCCTGGGACAGCCGCCGCAGCGGGGTCTTCATGTCCACCCGGTAGTGGGCCGCCAGCGACTGCAGCAGTTCGTAGTAGTACTCGCTGGTCGACGCGGCCCACGGCACCACGGCGCCGTCGGCCAGGGACTTGTCCCAGTCGAGCACCAGGTCGGTATCGAACTCCTGGCGGAACCCCAGCCCGCTGCAGGCGGGGCAGGCCCCGTACGGACTGTTGAACGAGAAGATCCTCGGCTCGATCTCCGGGAGCACGGAGCCGTGATCCGGGCAGGCGAAGAGCTGGCTGAAGATCAGCAGGCCTTCCTCGGGGTTCTGCACCGCCCGTTTCCGCGGCGCGGCCTTGCGGGCCCGTGGCCTCGCTTTCCCGGGTCCGTTCTCTCGCTGCGGCAGGACATCGATGAACACGATCCCCTGCCCCAGCTTCAACGCGGTTTCCAGCGAGTCGGCCAGCCGGCTCTTGACGTCCGGCCGGGTGACGATGCGGTCGACGACCACCTCGATCGAGTGTTTCTTGTTCTTGTCGAGGACAATCTCCTCAGTCAGGTCGTAGACGATCCCGTCGACGCGCACCCGCGCGAAGCCCTGGCGGCGGAGATCCTCGAACAGCTGGCGGTACTCGCCCTTACGGCCGCGGACGATCGGCCCCAGCACCTGGATGCGCGACTCTGCCGGCAGCGCGAGGATCTTGTCGACGATCTGCTCCCGGGTCTGGCGGCTGATCGGCTTGCCGCAGATCGGGCAGTGCGGCTGTCCGACGCGCGCGTACAGGAGCCGGAGGTAGTCGTAGACCTCGGTCACGGTCCCGACGGTCGACCGCGGGTTGCGCGGGGCGCCTTTCTGGTCAATCGACACCGCCGGGGACAGCCCGTCGATGTGATCGACGTCGGGTTTCTCCATCAGCCCGAGGAACTGGCGGGCGTACGCCGACAGCGACTCGACGTACTTGCGTTGCCCTTCCGCGTAGATGGTGTCAAACGCCAGCGAGGACTTCCCCGACCCGGAGATCCCCGTGAGCACGACGAACCGGTCGCGCGGGATCTCCACCGTGACGTCTTTCAGGTTATGCTCGCGGGCGCCCTGGACGACGATCTTGTCGATCGGCACTATCGTCTCCCCGGCCGGCCCACTCTTCCCGGCCGGCCCGGTCGGCCGCGCCGGCGCGTCCCCGGCGCCCCGCGCCGCGCTCCCGCAAAGAACGGTTCGCCGGTGCCCTTGCGCAGTTCGGTGAGTTGGTCGCGCAACACGGCGGCCTTTTCAAACTCCAGATTGGCCGAGGCGCGGCGCATCTCGCGCTCCAGCGTGTCGATGGTCTGCTCCAGTTCCTGCGGCGACAGCATCAGCAGCCGGGCGATGTCCCAGGGGACCTTCGCCCGCTGCTGTTCCGCGAGTTTGATCAGTTCCTGCGCCGTCAGCGCGTCGCCCGACGGCTGGTACTCCTGGAGTTCTTCGGCGACTTGTGCGAGGTCGATCATGTACTCGATCGGCTTGATGATCGATTCCGGCGTGATGCCGTGCTGCTCGTTGTAGTGAAGCTGGATGTCGCGGCGGCGGTTGGTCTCATCGATTGCCCGCCGCATCGAGTCGGTGACCTCGTCGGCGTAGAGGATGACCCGCCCGCTGCGGTGCCGGGCCGCACGGCCCATCGTCTGGATGAGGGACGTGTCCGAGCGGAGGTACCCCTCGCGGTCGGCGTCGAGGATGGCGACCAGCGACACCTCCGGCAGGTCCAGCCCTTCCCGCAGCAGGTTGATGCCCACGATGACGTCGTAGGTCCCCAGCCGCAGGTCCTTGAGGATCTGGACGCGCTCGAACGTCTGGATCTCGGCGTGCAGGTAGTGCACCTTCAACCCCATTTCCTGGAGGTAGGCGGTGAGGTCCTCGGCCATGCGCTTGGTCAGCGTCGTGACCAGCGTCCGTTCGCCTTTCTCGACTTGGGCCTTGATCTCCGCGATGAGGTCATCGATCTGCCCTTTCGCTGAACGGATGTCCACCAGCGGGTCCACCAGACCGGTCGGCCGGACGATCTGTTCCACGACCCGGTCGCTGACGTCCCGCTCGTAGTTGCTGGGGGTGGCCGACACGAAGACGACCTGATTGATCAGCCCTTCGAACTCGTCCCACGCCAGCGGGCGGTTATCATACGCCGACGGGAGCCGGAACCCGAAGTCGATGAGGTTCTTCTTGCGGGACCGGTCGCCTTCCAGCATGCCGTGCACCTGGGGGACGGTCACGTGGCTCTCGTCGATGAACATCAGGAAGTCGCGCGGGAAATAATCGATCAGGCAGCCCGGACGCTCGCCGGGAGCGCGGCCGTCGAGGTGCCGCGAGTAGTTCTCGATCCCCGGGCAGTACCCCACCTCACGGAGCAGCTCCATGTCGTACTTCGTCCGGAATTCCAGGCGCTGCGCCTCCAGCAATTTTCCCTGGCCTTTGAACCAGGCCGATCGCTCCCGCAGTTCCTCCGCGATGGTCTGCAGGGCCCGCTCGAGCCGCTCGTCGGTGGTCACCCAGTGCTTCGCCGGCCAGATGGAGACGACCGGTTTGTCGTCGAGGATCTCGCCGGTCAGCGGGTTGAGCTCGAGGATGCGGTCGACGTCATCGCCGAACAGTTCGATCCGGACGGCGTGGTCTTCGTAGGCCGGGAACACTTCGATGACGTCGCCGCGGACCCGGAACTTGCCCCGCGCGAAGTCGACATCGTTGCGCTCGTACTGAATGTCGACGAGCCCGCGGAGGATCTCGTCCCGGGACCGGCGCGTCCCCTTGCGGATCAGCAGCATGACGTCCTTGTAGTCCTCGGGGCGGCCCAGTCCGAAGATGCACGACACGGACGCCACGACGATCACGTCGCGGCGCTCCATCAGCGCCTTTGTCGAGGCGTGTCGCAGGCGGTCGATTTCATCGTTGATCGAGGCGTCCTTGTTGATGTACAGGTCGGTCTGCGGCACGTACGCTTCGGGCTGGTAGTAGTCGTAGTACGAGACGAAGTAGCGGACCGCATTGTTGGGGAAGAAGTCGCGGAACTCGCCGTACAGCTGGGCGGCCAGCGTCTTGTTGTGAGCCAGCACGAGCGTCGGGCGCTGCATCTGCTCGATGGCTCTGGCTGCCGTGTAGGTCTTCCCAGATCCCGTCACGCCGAGGAGCGTCTGATGGCGGTGGCCCTGCTTGAGACTGTCGACAAGGCCGCTGATCGCCTCCGGCTGGTCGCCGCGGGGCGGCATCTCGGTGACCATCTTGAACTCAGGCACGCGTGGGACCTCCGGGGGAGTGAATCAGCGCATCATCCAAGTATAACATCGGGGGCCAGCCGGCTTCCACCGGTCCCCTGCAGGGTCGCTAGGGAGGTGTTCGGGTCAGTTTCTCCCAGAGGGCTTCGACCTGGCGGCGGGTTTCGTCGGGGGTCCCGGAATTGTCGATCACCCAGTCGGCTTCGGGGATCTTTTCGGCGAGGGGACGCTGGGCCATGATCCGCGAAATCGCCTGCTCTTTCGAGAGGTTCTCCCGCTCGATGAGCCGGGCGAGCTGGACGTCCGGATCGGCGAACACGACGACCACGGCATCCACGTCATACGTGTTCCGCGGAGCTTTGTCGAGCAGCAGGGGGACGTCCACGACCACAATGCCGTGGGTGCCGGCGGCCCGCCGCCGGGCGATTTCGGCCTGGATCTCCGCGCGGATGTACTTGTGGGTGATCGCGTTGAGTCTCGTCCGGGCCTCGGGGTCGCGGAAGATGAGGTCGCCCAGACGCTGCCGGTTGAGCGAACCGTCCGGCAGCAGCATCGTCGGCCCAAAGGCCGCGACGATCTCCTCGTAGGCCGGTCTGCCCGGCTGGACGACCGCCCTCGCCACGCGGTCGGCGTCGATGACGTCGGCACCCAATTCCTTGAAGATACCGGCGACCAGACTCTTGCCCGATGCGATGCCGCCGGTCAGCCCGATGACTTTCACAGCGGTTCCATGTCCCGCCAGTTCTGCCCCACCTTCGCATCGGCGCGGAGGGGCACGGTGAGCGTGAAGGCGGATTCCATCACGTGTCTGGCTTCCCGCGCGAGATCGCGCACCTGGTCCTGGGAGACCTCGAAGAGGAGTTCGTCATGGACGTGCAGGGTCATCATTGCCCCAGGGAAGCGCGGGAGGACGTCGCGCGCGAGATCGACCATGGCCTTTTTGATGATGTCGGCGGTGCTGCCCTGGATCGGCGTGTTGATGGCGGTGCGCTCCGCCGCCTCCCGGATCGGCCGGTTGCGCGTGTGCACCTCCGGAATGTAGCGGCGGCGGTTGAACAGCGTGGTGACGTATCCGGTCCGCCGCACGTTCTCGACCGCATCCAACATGTACTGCCGGACCTTGGGGAACCGGGCGTAGTAGCGTTCGATATATGATTTTGCTTCCGTCTTGTTGATCCCTAACTGAGCCGCCAGGCCGAACTCACTCATGCCGTAGGCCACGCCGAAGACGATCGTCTTGGCCCGGCGGCGCAGTTCCGGCGTGACGTCTGATCTGGGGACGTTGAAGACGTCGGATGCGGTGACGGCGTGGATGTCATCGTCCCGGGCGAACGCCTCCAGCAGGGTGGGATCGCCCGTGATGTGTGCCAGCACCCGCAGGTCGATCTGCGAGTAGTCGACGCCCAGCAGCACCCGGCCCGGCGGCGCGACAATGGCCCGGCGCACCTTCCGGCCT